>JAUYBK010000106.1 GCA_030693105.1 Methanobacteriaceae archaeon
GTATCCTAACTTTTTTTGATCCGAGGTAAAAACAGGCAGTCCAAAAGCAGGTGTCTGGGTGGATCGGAGTATGATACGGCCTCGGTTGGAGATTTGAAGGATGTTTCCCAGTTTCTTCATATAATTAAACCGAAATGCTTATATACAACTATCTGCTGAGAAGTGATATATAAATGTTTCGATACATTTAAGTTAAGGTGCACCAAGTGGAAAAAAGTTGGGATTTGTGTCAGGTATCGGCTGGGAGGGGCTGTTTTGCCATATTTTTGACCTTCTTTCCGTAGTAGATGGCAGCTAATGCGCCAATGATGGTGGGTGCAATGTAGCTACCTAAACGGTCAATTAGACTGGCTGCTACAACAATATCTGCAGATACTCCTACTACCGCAAATAAAGCAATAAGAGTAGCTTCTCTTATTCCCCATGCACCGGGAAGAAGTGGGAGAAGTGATATCAGTATTCCTACAGTGTAAATAATTATGAGGGGTGATATTGGAGGGTAACTTCCAATCGAAATGAAACAAACGTACATTCGGAGCATATCCAGTCCCCACATAACGAATGAAAGAAAAAAACCAATAACGAAAACTTTTTTATCTTTAAGGGCAGTTTTAAAACCACCGGAAAAACGGTTGATATAGAAAGATAGCTTCTCCGCTACCTCAACAAAACTAAGGGGATTTTTGGCAACCTTGATAAAAAAAGGATATACTGATTTGGCTAAGCGAATGACAATTCTTAAGGTTACTTCTTTGTTGAGGCCAGTGTAGAGCAGAATTCCAAAGAGGGTCATGGAAAATATGATCATCACGCTGACTATGAACTTAGTGAAGAGGGGAATGTTCCAACCCAGAATGAATACTGCTGACAAAATGGATATCAAAACGAAGGGTAAAAACTCGAATACTCGGTCAGCAGTCGAGGACGCGAATCCAATCTCGAAAGGAGTTCCTTCCACCTCCCGCAAAAGATATGCGCGCAAGGGCTCTCCTCCTGCAGCACTGGGGGTAATGTTATTACCAAAAAGACTGGCAAAAAGCATCACGAGGAGCGTGCTGAATTTAGGGGCTTCGTCCACTAAGTCCAAGATAATTTTCCACCGTAACGTCCAAACTATAATGATAGCTCCTTCTAAGACAAAGCTTAAGAGTATTAACTGCCAACTAGCCTTTTTAATGACATTAATGATGTCGTTAAATCCAATAAGGAATGAAATGGCAAATATGAGGAAGAAAGATATGGTGAAGGTTAAAATAATTTTCCACTTGTGTTTACGGATGATCTCATAAGTGTCCTGCATTCACTAACTCCTAAAATTAAATTCCAATTATATCTTTTAGAGATTTGCCACTTTTAATTAGATTTAAAATACGTTCTTCATTTTCTTTTATTTTTAAAGCAGCAGATATAACCTCTTTATAGTTTTCTTGAGGTACTAGTACCACTCCTCCGTCGTCGGCAATAACGGTATCTCCCGGGGACACGATTAAGTTGTCAAAATGAAGTGGAACATTTACTTCCCCTTCTGATAAGGGGGTACCAGCATTAGGAACTATAGAACGTGAAAAAATAGGATAATCAAGATATTTGACTTCTGTAACATCTCGCGCAGCTCCGTAGATTATAGTGCCTTGTATGCCCTTATTTTGAGCATTTATTGAGGTCAACTCTCCCCATATTGCTTTATCATCATTTTCAGACTGTAAAAATAAAATTTCACCAGGTTTAGCCAGCTCAATGGCATTTAAGACGGTGCCCCAATCAGCAGAACTGGTTTTGGCCGTAATAACTTTCCCCATTATCCTAAAACCATCTTTTATAGGTCTCACGTTAGGGATCACACCGGACTTTCCCAATAAATTATCTACTGCATCCGATATCTGGGATGTGGAAAGTTCATTCTTTCCAACTTCGGGTTTTACGGATGAAAACTCTTCCATTAATAACTTAGGAGAAATTTTCATTTTTCGTGTCATGGTAACTAATCCTGGGGGGTGGTTACTTCTTCTACCATGGTTCTTCCGGCTACTACTTCGTCTACACTATGAATTGAACCACCGTACTGTTCAATTGCTTCAGTAATCTCTTCATAATTCAAGTCATTACCTTGCATAGTAACCTTGATGTTTTCAGTTTCCTTATCAATTTCCATCAAAGTAACGTTGACTCCCTCCACGCCACCTAATTCACTTAAAAATTTAGCAAAATGAGGTAAAGTTGGTTCGTGAGGTTTTAATATATCTAAAACTATTCTTATTAGGCCTTCTGCCAATTTTATATCCTCCGCAAATTTTTAAATCTGCATTATTACTGTAATGTCTTTATTTCTGGTGCAGAATATTTAAAACTTTGTCTTACACTTTTAAAAAAATCATGTTAAAGAGTTATAAATATTATAAACAGTTTTTATTTTAAATATTTGCTTCAATTAGAGTTTTTGGACTTATGAAATCCTAATGGAGAGTTTTAGAAATGTTAACAGAATAGAAGGATGTTGGGGCATTACTTCAATTTTATATATGAGATAAATTATATTATTTCGTAGATACTTGTTAGCACCATTAAGGAATTTATCATGAGTTTTAATAGCTTGTCCAACATCATTGAAGAACTTAAGATTCAGGCAAAAGAGGGGATTCCACTTCTCGTGGAGGGCAAAAAGGATGAAAGAGCCCTCGGGGAACTGGGTATTCAGGGTAATTTTATTAAGGTTTCAGGTTCGGGTCTTAAACTCTTCGAAATCGCGGAAATCGCTGCAGAATCACCACGAGTGGTTATTCTAACTGACTTTGACAGGAAGGGTAGTGAACTTGCCCAGAGACTAGCGGATGATATTCAAGGACTTGGTTGTCATCCCGACCTCCTTTTCAGGAAAAAAATCATGGCGATTACTAATCGCTACATTAAAGACATTGAAAGCCTTCCACGCCACATGGACAATCTGGCGCTTGAAGAATTCCCTATGGGTGCGCACTGGTATTATTATCATTAGTATTGTTTAGATACAAAGCGAGCTGGCGCGATATTTTTTTTTAATATCGTTAAAAGTATCTATACCTATCAGGAGGCCCAAATATGGGAAAAGAAGAAATCAGTACAACTAAATATCTTATTCACTCTCAAATAAATGCTAACGGAATTGTGGAAAAACCCGATGTAGTAGGTGCAATTTTTGGACAGACGGAAGGTCTTTTAAGCAACGACCTGGATCTCCGAGAACTACAAAAAACAGGCCGAATCGGAAGGATTAAAGTCAACATCAACTCTAAAGCAGGAAGGTCTAAAGGAGAAATTGTAATACCTTCCAGCCTGGACCGGGTGGAAACTGCCATCCTGGCCGCTTCCCTGGAAACCATCAACCGGGTGGGTCCTTGCGAAGCTTACATCCAAGTAAACAAAGTGGAAGATGTTCGAGCAGTTAAAAGGAGAAAAGTAGTGGACCGGGCCAAAGAGCTCTACAAAAACATGATGGAAGAGGTGACTCCCGAAAGCCTCAAAATGATCGAAGAGGTCAAAGAAGCCATGCGCATCCACGAAATAACAGAATTCGGAGATGAGAGACTTCCTGCTGGTCCTAATGTGGCTTCATCCGATGCTATACTGGTGGTGGAAGGTCGGGCTGATGTTTTAAACCTTTTAAGATATGGGGTTAAAAATGCAGTGGCCGTGGAGGGAGTAAGTGTTCCTAAAACTGTTGCTGAATTAACCAAGAAAAAAACGGTCACCGCATTTTTAGACGGCGACCGCGGCGGCGATCTGATTCTTAAAGAGCTTTTACAAGTGGGAGAACTGGACTACGTAACCCGGGCTCCTCGCGGTAAAGAAGTAGAGGACTTGACCAAGGACGAAGTCATGGTAGCTCTCCGGGATAAGATACCAGTAGAACAAGTCTATCACGACATGGGGGTCCAGACGGAAAAAATCCCGGAAAAAAAGACAGCTCCTGATAGAATAGAGACCTTTAAAGGCATCTTAACGAATCTGGAAGGCTCTGGTAACGCTGAAATCTTAGACGATTCTATGAACGTTATAAAAGCAGTAAAAGTAGAAAACCTTTACGAAGAAATTAACAGCCTGCCAAATGGTGCTTTTGCTGTAGTATTTGATGGTGTGGTTAGCCAGCGGCTCATTGATATTGCCAAAGATAAGGGTTTAAAACATGTAGTGGCCGTGCGCATGAGTGAAGTAGTTAAAAAACCAAGCATGCTCAAGGTAATAACCAGATAGCTTTAATAAAATGAGCCGGTCTTCGGGCCGGCTTTTAAAACATTCTAGTGGGCCATTATAACAAATTCCAGGGGATTCAAATGTACGTAAATATGAAAAAGGAGTTTTTAGGTGATATAGAAAATACTAAGGATATTCTAATTCCTAAAGATCCTTTAGAGCGGGTCATTGGCCACCAAGACATAATAGAATTTGTCAAGATAGCTGCTAAGCAGCGCCGTAACCTGTTACTGGTTGGTCCGCCTGGTATTGGAAAGTCCCTTATTGCCCAAGCCATCTCCGTCCATCTCCACGAGCCTCATGAGGAAATAACGGTGGTTCACAATCCTGAAAGGCCTGAAAGGCCTTTTGTGGAAGTTAAAAATAAAAAAGAGATGGAGAGCGAAAAAAAGGACTTGCAGCGGGCAGAGGGGGATATTGTAAATCCTCAGGACGTCCCGGAGATGGTGGCCGAACGACTGGGGTTCCGTTGTGCTAACTGTAATAGTTACAACAATGCTTACCAGAGTATTTGTCCCCAGTGTGGGGCAGACAAGTATTCCCACATAAATGCCCGGCGGAAACACTTGGGAGATCTCCTGGGCATGTTTGAAATGAATTCCACTCCGGTAAATGTGCCCCAGGAAAGAGTAACCACCACCCGTATGAAAAATGGAAGGGAAGAAGTGGTTATATACGAACGAGTGGATGGGGATAAGATAAAAATCCTGGACCAGAGTGCCCTGGAAAAAAGAAGGGAACTGGTGGAAGAAAAACCTAAAAACATCATCATTCCTCTTAAAAGAAAGATATTCATACAGGCCACTGGAGCCAGTGAAACCGAACTTTTAGGAGATGTACGTCATGATCCCTACGGAGGGCATCCTGATCTGGGAACCCAACCCTACGAAAGGGTAATTCCTGGTGCAGTTCACGAAGCCCACGAGGGTGTTCTTTTCATAGACGAAATAGTGCACATTGCACCTCTGCAGCGGTATATTTTAAGTGCCATGCAGGACAAGGTTTTTCCCATTGTGGGACGTAACCCTCAGAGTGCCGGAAGTTCAGTTAAGGTAGAAGACGTCCCCTGTGACTTTATTTTTGTGGCAGCATGTAACATACGCGATGTCCGATTCATGTTACCACCATTGAGATCCCGTATACAGGGAGAAGGCTATGAAATACTCATGAGGACCACCATGCCGGACAACCCTGAAAATCAGGCCAAGATGGCTCAGTTTGTAGCTCAAGAGATTGAAATCGATGGTAAAATACCACATGCAACTCGAAAGTCAGTGGAACTTCTTCTGGACGAGGCCCGAAACCGGGCACGCTCTATTGATGATAAAAGAGACTCATTCACCTTGCGCCTTCGAGATTTGGGGGGAGTGGTGCGTATGGCTGGGGACTTGGCAGTCACAGATGGCAGCGAGTTTATCGAGGAAAAACACATGTCTTTTGCCATTAAAAGGGCGATTTCCATTGAAGACCAGATTCTGGATCGTTATCATTCCTTTGAAAAGGCTGCTTTGAAGGACCTTTCCAGCTCACAACAGATGGTTTCTGGTAAACGTAACCATCCCAACGAGAATGTGGATCGTAGTTACCTATAATTAGCAAAATCATCCATAGTATCCATTAACATGAATTCCTACCCCAATCAAAGTTGGAAGGGCAACCCTGAAACTTCTGGAGATATTAAGGCACACTCTGATGGTTCATATATTTCGGAGGGTGAAAACATTCTGGATGCATTTGACTTCCCGGATATGATGGAAGACTACTTGATGGAACTGGAAATTCGTAACTATTCTCCCAACACTATTAAAACCTACCGTTCAATCATAAATGGGTTTTACAAGTTTTTACTAAATGAGAAGAATCTGGATGATATTCGTCTTATTTTAAAGTCTTTTAAGCGTTACATAAGATATTTGAAACGTGAAAAACTGGTCTCCCAGAACTATATTTACCTGGTAACGGTGGTATTAAAGAAATTCTTTGAATTTGGGGGTATTTCTATTTTAGACGATGTTAAAACTCCAAAAAGAACTAAATCTCTCCCTAAGTCCCTTAACGAAGAGGAGGTTAAGAAGCTTATCCATGCCATTGACGGTCATCAAGATGATTCTCATAAGAAACAGGCATTTAAACTAAGGAATAAGGTTTTACTTGCTTTATTATATTCTACTGGGCTTCGGGTTTCGGAACTGGTTTTTCTGGAAACTGACAGTGTGGACCTGGAGGAAAGGACCATCCGGATCAGGGGAAAGGGAGAAAAAGATCGTATAGTCCTTTTCGATGATAATACGAGGATTTTAATTGAAGATTATTTGGATAAAAGGCCGGGTGAGGGGGATTATCTTTTCTTGAACCGTTCCGGTAATCACTTAACTACCCGTTATGTCCAGATGATGATCAAGGACTATGCTACTGCGGCGGGAATTAAAAAGAGAGTAACACCACACATTTTACGTCACTCCTTTGCCACTCATCTATTAAAAAACGGCGTGGATATAAGAGCTATTCAGCAGCTTTTAGGTCATTCAAACCTTTCTACTACGCAAATATATACCAGTGTGGATATGCAAAC
>JAUYBK010000114.1 GCA_030693105.1 Methanobacteriaceae archaeon
AAGTGGTCCACATGTTAGATAAAATATTAGGAAAAAAGGATAAGGATAAAAAAGATGTCCCTGATCTTCGTAAGGATGATAAAAAATCTGACTCGGACATTGGCGGACGTCTTAAGGACATGGTATCCAAAGCCAGCGAAAAATCTAAGGAAAAGGTCACACCCAAAGAAAACGGCCTTAAAAAGCCTATTAGCGGTGATTCGAAAAAAGATCCGGGTTCTAAGAAAATACCTAGGCCAGTGCCTAAACCACGTCCCAAGCCAATGGATAAACCTAAATTAAAGCCACCCAAACAGTCTAAAAAGAAACTTGGTGGCGCTGGCGGCTTTGGTCGTAAAGCTACCGATGATGATCAGAGGACTCTGGTTGGAGCTGCGGTATTTGGTATTATTCTGATTGTACTGGTGGGTGCCGGTTATTACTTTTTGGTATATCAACCGTATCAAGATGCTTTAAGTTCAGCCAAGCAAACCAAGTTTAGCGAAGTTAACGCTTATTTCAAAGGACCATTAGCTTTAGATCCAAGAAAACAGACAATAATGGCGGATATAGATTCGGGAGTAACGCCCGAACAGGTTTTAGCTGTGGACGTCTTGGGACCAGCCACGGGGGCCTGGAGAGAGTACCAGAGTCAAGAAATTAACGCTAAGAAGGATCCCTATGGGCGGGTTATGATAACCTACGCAGTGGTAGGCGCAGCAGGTCAGAAAAATTTAATGACAAAGATTGCTGATGCCCAGAAAATAGTCAACGAAGCTGACGCCAGTGTACTGGCCAACATGGTAATCCAAACTCCAGACACAGTAGCCGTACCGGTCATAATAACCCGACTGCAAGCTGCAGGAGGACTGGTGAATGTTGGTGACAGTGTAGATGTATATCTGCGAACAGTTCCTACTGCTTCCAATGAGACTAATCAGACTGCTGAACCGGCGGTAAATACAACAACTCCCAACATAAGTGGGGCCACAGTTCTCGCCATATTAAGAGCAGAGGACAGTGGGGTGGTTGATGCTAACATGAAACATGCTCAAGATGTAGCCATAAACCAGATGACCATGAGTACTTCTCGTAGCGAATCTGCTTCAGGAAATGTAGAACAACTCTTAAGGGCATCAGCCTCCAGAAACTGGAATGAAGCTCAGATAAACGCTCTATTAAAAGCCTACGGATGGAGATTATCTGATTTCGAACGGGCTTCTAACCTGGGAGAACTGGATGTTAAATACCTGGTCTTACTGGAAGTTCCTCGTGAAAACGCCCTTTTCTTGATGCAGAACCAGGATAGCATTGCGCTGACAGTACCTACTCAGAGAGCTCCGGAATGGATGATTAAGGAGTTGCAATCCATATACGGAAAAACCTGATGGTGAAACTTAAGATATTATCAAACCAAGGTGTTTAGACATGATAAAAAAAATAGTCTTGGCTTCAGTATTTTTTTTCGCCCTCTTTACCTTTTTCGGGTCTTCCTGGGGGGCTGAAGCATGGATACAGGAGCAGGATTCCAGCCTTTATATGAGTCACCTGACGACCACCATCCACATACACATCAAGAACAACCGGGACCACGTGCAGTACTTTAAAATCAGCCAACAATATTTTAGTACTACTCCTCCCATTGACTGGTTAATTGTAAACACCAACCCCAAAGCAGTTAAGATGGTAAAATCAGTCACGCCGGAGTTAGGAGGGGATTACGGCTGGAGAATAAACCCCGGGGAGACACGCAGCATTTGTTTCACACTGGCTGCCACGGGACCTATGGGCAACATACCTACCTATATCCAACAAAATGGATCCATGCCAAACCAATTTTGGCCCTTAATTCCCGAACCCGGACTAGCGGCGTCATGGTTCATGCCCAATGAAATAGAATACTTAAACCCGGACCTTGATCTGCAAGTATGGCAAAGCCAGTTTACGTTTTTACTACACAATGTGGATACTAAGAGAGTGGCTGGAATTGTCAGGGCCCCTATAGTTCCCATAGACTCCAAGCTTACCTCGAGCAATCCACAAATTACTTTCGTTGACAAGGATGTGCCCTGGGCAGACACTGCAGCATGGGACGTTTCTATGGCACCGGGCAGTTCCAAATGGTTTACTTATACCTATCAATGGCCGCTCTCGTCTTCCAATGAGCCTTCTCACAGTGGAAGGTCATACTCCTCTTTCCCGAAAACCAGTGCTTCTAAAAATACTACCACGGTACCCACCCCGGGCACCGGCGTCCCTTACGGCCTTTTAGCAATAGGGGCGGTTGTGATAGCAGCAGGACTAACCTACAGCAAGTTTTTCAGATGAGTAAGTAGTTAATAGAGAACTTTATATTAGTGAAGCAGTGATATATCAGTGAAAAAAATGAAGTTCTCTACTGTTTTGATAATTTCCGGGATGTTCATTATTTCCCTTTATTTTTTAGTAGAAGTGAATTACTATTCTGCAGTTGAAAATAATAGTCAGAATCGTTCGGAAACTCCTTATTTAGAAGTGTCCTTGATTGGAATTGATCAAAGCATCACTAACACGTCGGTGGATTATGGAGTGTATCACGAACCTCAATCTGCTAAACCTGGCAGCGGAACAGTGGTTTTATTTGGTCATAGAACCCTTCACGGGTCTCCTTTTTTGAAGTTGGACCAATTAAAACCTGGAGACAACATTACCCTAGCCTGGCCCGGTATTGGTAACGTAGAATACCGGGTTTTAAACCACACCATTGTCCCTGCCTCTTATCGGCTGTCAGTTGAACAAGGAAATGTTCTTTTCTTAATTACCTGTTATCCTTTGGGTTCATCCAAAGAAAGATTGATTATAAAGGCCAAACAGGAAAAAATATATCCTTACCAGGCGCCTAAAATTACCCCTGTTAAAGAGGATCAGCCGTACGCTTTGGCTTTAATAGCAGCATTTTTTGCAGGGGGTATGATTTTAAGTTTCTTCTATCCAGTTAGAGAGGACAGACTTTTACTGATAATAGCTACCCTGGCAATTACCCTCTTTTTAGTTCTGGGTTATTTGTTCCCTACCCCTGCCCGGGGCATAGAGTCGCAAATGTCTAATATTAGTAATTTTTTAGGTGTTTAGATGTCTAACCAAAAAGATGAAAAATACTTTCAAAACATTTCCCATCGGGAACGGGCCATCTTCGAAGGGGCCATAACTATGGGGGCTATGTTTCACCAGTTTGTTGGAACGCCGGTTAATAAAAAGAGTGTAAAATCTCTGGAAAGGGCCATTAAAGATGCCATGGAGCTTCAACCTTGCATTGATAAGGTTGAGGTTAAGATTGATCTGGAAATGATTTCTGATTTCCAGAGTGAATATGAATACGTTTCCCTAACTGGAGAGATGTTGGACGTCACGGTAGTATCTTCCTACCATGATAGAAAAGTAATTTCAAGGATGCATTACGTTGAAGAACTTCAATATCCATTGATGTATGTTAAAAAGGTGTTTTAGTCCTTAATTTCTTTTTATTTTATTTTAGATGTTTTTCTTACTCACCTAATCTCAATGTATTTAAAAGATCATTGCTAATAGAAATTTGGTTGATGCTATGATTACGCTAGATAAGAACTTGTGCAAAGGGTGCAACATATGCACCGAGTTTTGCCACCAACACGTATACGAAGAATCTCTTACGCTTGACAAAAAGGGTGTTTATGTTCCCAACCCCAAAAATGTGGAAAGATGCACTAAATGTCAGATATGTTCACTGATGTGCCCTGATCAGGCAATAGAGGTGGAGGAAGATGATGAAGACTGAAAATTTATTTATACAGGGCAACGAAGCGTCTGCCCGTGGAGCGATTAAGGCGGGGTGCCGGTTTTTTGGAGGTTATCCCATTACTCCTTCAACAGAGGTAGCCGAAAATATTGCTATTTTTCTTCCTAAGGTGGGAGGTACTTTTATCCAGATGGAAGATGAGATAGCTGCATTAGGTGCGGTTATTGGTGCTGTTTGGAGCGGTGTGAAAGCTATGACTGCTACTTCTGGCCCTGGATTTTCTCTGATGCAAGAACACATTGGCTATGCCGCTATGACTGAAACTCCGCTGGTTATTGTGGATGTGCAGAGGGGCTCTCCATCTACAGCGCAGCCTACTATGGCATCCCAAAGTGACATGATGCAAGCCCGATGGGGGTCCCATGGAGACTATGAAATCATTGCCCTGGCCCCGTCTTCAGTCCAGGAATGTTTTGACTTCACGGTAGAAGCATTTAACCTGGCTGAAAAGTACCGGGTCCCGGTGATGGTAATGAGTGACGAGATAGTGGGTCACATGCGTGAGAAAATCACTATTCCTGAAAAAGTGGATGTTCTGGCCCGTCAAATGCCTTTTGAAGGCCCTGAAGAATTTTTACCATTTAAGGCAGCCCCGGACGGTACCAGTGCCATGCCTGCTTTTGGGGACGGATACAAAATGCATGTTACGGGACTAACCCATGATGAACGCGGTTATCCTGATGCATCGAATCCAGAAGGCCACTTCCAACTAGTTAAAAGACTTTGTGACAAAATAAGAAAACATACCGACGAAATAAGTCGGGTAAAAAATTATTATACTGACGATGCTGAGATAGTAGTCTTATCATACGGTATTCCGACCAGACCGTCTTTAAAGGCAGTTTCAATGGCCAGAGATCAGGGGTTGAAGGTCGGTTTCATTAAACTGGACACGGTATGGCCCTTCCCTGAAAAAACCATTCTTGAAGGTGTTGGTGGGGCAAAAAGGGTTGTAGTGGTGGAGATGAATTTGGGACAAATTTTCTACGAGGTCCAACGAGTTTTATCAGGAGTTAAAGTAGAACTGCTTCCTAAGATCGGTGGAGAAATACATCTGCCGGAGGAGATCCTCCAAAAGATAAAATTACAGGGGGGACTATAAAATGGATGAAACAAAAGAGAATCGCTTCATGAAATATTTAAGGAGAGAAAGACTTCCCAACATCTTCTGTGCAGGTTGTGGGATTGGTATAGTTATGAACACCTTCTTTAATGGTATGGAAATGGCCGAAGTACCCCTTGAAGAAGTGGTGATGGCGTCGGGGATTGGTTGTTCTTCCCGTATACCGGGGTACGTAAAGTGCGACTCTCTGCACACCACCCATGGAAGACCCATCTCATTTGCTACTGGCTTAAAACTGGCTAATCCCGAGATGAATGTAGTGGTCTTCACCGGAGACGGTGACGCCGCAGCCATAGGGGGAAACCACCTTATACACAGTGCCCGGAGAAATATAGACATCACGGTGATTTGCATTAACAACAGTATCTACGGGATGACCGGTGGACAGATCAGTCCCACCAGTCCCCAGGGAAGCTATGCGACTACAGCGCCGTACGGTGCCTTGGAAAACCCCTTCGATCTTTCCAGATTGGTCACTGCAGCTGGAGCTAGCTACGTGGCTCGATGGACTACGGCCCACCCACTACAACTATCTAAGGCCATAAAAAAAGGTTTGAATAACAAAGGCTTTTCATTCATAGAAGTTATATCCCAATGTCACACTTATTTTGGACGTAAAAACCGGATGGGATCTCCAATTGATATGTTGAAGTGGATGAAGGAAGAAAGTGTCGTGAAAAGGAAAGCGGACAAAATGGACGAATCAGAACTGGAGGGTAAAATAATTGTGGGAGAATTCCATAATAAGCCAGCTCCTGAGCTTTCTCAAATAAATTGCAAACTTTTGGAAGATAAATGTACTGCCGGAAAATCATCAGCCTTTCGTTCGGCTTACCAGGGGGACTAAAAATGCGTAAGGAGATAAGAATTGCTGGTTTTGGTGGTCAGGGAATAATCCTGGCTGGAATCGTGATAGGAAAAGCAGCTGCTCTCTACGATGGTTTAAAAGCTGTTCAAACCCAGTCCTATGGTCCGGAAGCACGTGGTGGGGCGTCTAGAACCGAGTTAGTCCTTAGTGATGAAGAAATAGATTTTCCCAAAGTGCAAAGCCCAGATATTCTGGTGGCCATGTCCCACGAGGCGCTTATTAAATACCTGGACGACTTGAAAGATGGGGGTACCCTTATAGTAGACCCCGACCTTATTTTAGAGGATGAAATCCGGCCCTTCGTTGAGGAGCATAACATCAATCTTTACCGGGCTCCAGCTACTCGTACTGCCCAAGAGGAAATCGGACTGGCTATAGTGGCCAATATAGTGATGATCGGGGCTATAACTGCAATTACTAAAGTTATAACTGAAGATGCTGCTAGAAAGGCCGTGGCCGACAGTGTACCTCCGGGGACTGAGAAAAAGAATTTTTCGGCATTTGAAGCTGGTTTGAAGATGGTGTGAGGACAATTTTATGAAGATCTATGAATACGCTGCTAAAAAGATATTCAGTGAGGAAGGCATACCTATCCCTCAAAGCAAAGTAGTTGAAAGTCCCAAAGAAGCCCAAAAGGCAGCTGAAGAACTAGGTGTGCCGGTGGCCATTAAATCCCAAGTTTTGGTAGGGGGAAGGGGTAAAGTCGGCGGAATAAAGTTTGCCGACACGCCTCAAGAAGCTTTCCAAGCTTCCCAAGAAATACTGGACATGGAAATAAAGGGAGAGTTTGTTGAAAAACTTCTTATCGAGGAAAAATTGGATATTAAATCTGAATATTACATCAGTGTGGCTCTGGATCGTTCAGCCAGACAAGCCCTAGTCATGGCCAGCACTGAGGGTGGGGTGGACATCGAGGAAGTGGCTAGAGTAACTCCTGAAAAAATTACAAAACACCACATCGACCCCCTGGAAGAGTTCCTGCCCTACATGGCCCGGGACATTGCCCGAAAAATGGGGGTCACTGGGGCACTTATCCCGGGGCTGGGGGCTTTTATCTTCAAACTTTACACGGTCTTTCAAAAATATGATGCCAACCTTGCAGAAATCAACCCCCTGGTGGTTACTACTGATGGAATAATAGCAGCTGATGCCAAGCTGGACCTAGATGATGATGCACTCTACCGCCAGAAAAAACTGGCCCACCTCCAGGAAGGTTCCCGGGACGAATTTGCCTATGTGGAATTAGACGGTGATGTCGCAGTTATTGGCAACGGTGCCGGACTAACCCTTACTGGAATGGACATGATCAACTTGTACGGTGGAAAACCTGCCACCTTCTTGGACATCGGGGGCGGTGCCTCCCAGGAAAATATTGCCCGTGCTCTGAACCTGGTTATTTCCAATCCTAAGGTAAAAGTAGTGTTTTTAAACGTCTTAGGTGGTATAACTCGGGCGGATGACGTGGCTCGGGGGGTGATGGACGTACTGGGTAAATCAGAAAGACCAGTACCCCTGGTAATACGCCTTACCGGGACCAACGAAGAAGAAGGGCAGCGAATTCTCCGCGAGGCAGGGATAAGTTTTGAAACTTCCATGGAAGC
>JAUYBK010000121.1 GCA_030693105.1 Methanobacteriaceae archaeon
AATTACATTTTTGGATTACTTCTTCTAACATTTTCCACATAGCAGGGTGCATAAGCTGGAAGTGTTTGGCAACTCGGACTCCTCTACGATCAACAGCCAAAGTACACATGGTAAGGTCACTCAGGCCTAAGGTAACAAAATCTAAACCCTCATTTTGGAATTCATCAAAACACAAAAAGGAAGAGGGCGTTTCCAGAGCAATACCCAAGGGAATATCACGGTGTGGTATCAAGCCCATTTGGACCATAACAGCTTTAACAGCTTGATATTCTGATAAATCTCTTACAAATGGTATTTTTATTCCCAAATTATCATATCCTTCATCTAAAAGCCGCATTACAGCCCGAAACTCTGATTCCAGTATATCTTGATTTTGCAGATCCTTTTGAATACCACGCATTCCCAGAAGGGGATTTTTTTCGTGCAATTCCACACTTCCACCAGCTAACCCCCGGAGTTCATCGGTGGGGATATCGAAGGTTCTGAAGTAGACCATTTTAGGGTGAAAGGCTTCAGCTATTATACGGACTCCATCAGAAATTACTTTTTCCAGCTCGCCCTTCTCCTGGAGTTTTTTGGGATGTTTTCCAGTGCGGATAATAAGATTTTCGATTCTTATGGACCCCACTCCATCGGCAATAGGGGCCACCTTCCAAGCTATTTCTGGCATGTTTAGGTTCACCTTTACACTGGCAGCAGGACGATACAGGGTCTTTATATTTTTTTCTTCCTCATCAAGTTCCATGAATCCATCATAAATGTTGCCTGTTTTTCCATCTACAGTTACAATATCTCCATTTTTGAGTACTTGAGTAGCTTTTTCAGTGCCCATTACGCAGGCCACTTTCATCTCGCGTAGAATAATAGCCACGTGGCTGGTTAAACCCCCATAATCAGTGACTACTGCCCCTGCTCTCTGGAGATGAGACGACATGTCCCGCGATGCTCGGGATATGACCACGATCTCCCCCCCATCTAACTGCAGCAGGTCGGAAAGAGTTTCTATTTTTTTAACTCTCCCCAAACCCATAAAGGGGGTGGTGCCGATTCCTTTTAAAATTATCATCTTTTTAATACTTTATTTTTGATTATAGAAATATTTTTAGTCTTTTTTACAACACGGAGAATGATTCAATACACCCTATTTTATAAAAAATAAAATGAATCATAAATTGGTAATTGCAGTCCAAAGGATAATGAAAGGTTGCTCCTCACCGGATTCTACAGCAAGATAAGATGATAGACAGCTGAATTCGCTGGAAAAATCATCAACCCTTTACCTGCAACCTTCTATCCATATCTCACCCGGATAGGGGTGGCCGGATCAGGAAAGTGGTGTAACCGGTTAACGATTCACCGTAAAAAAAATAATTATATATCCGGCTGCGGGCCGAAACCGGGTTGGTGGCCGTCTAACATCAGCGGGCAAATCTGTCCAAAAAGTCGGCTAATTTTTTAACTTTAGAATATAAAGGACCCATTTTGGTGCTTAACTTGTGAACGGCCCTTACATCACCTTTTTTCAACCCACCTAATATAATTAGACTCACTAAGTATACTACTGGTGACAAAACCAGGGCCACCAGGAGAAATAGGTAGTTTTTGGGTAAGATTAATAGTATTAATCCCATGATCACTGCCGCTCCGATAATGCGAATGAAGTCACCTTTAGAAAGGGATACGCCCGCTATTTTCAGAGTCTGCCAGGATAATGTAGACATTATGAAGAATGCTGATATGGTAGTGGCAATGGCCGTGCCGTTAATTCCATATGTTGGAACCAGGTAAATGCTTAATCCCAGATCCAAAAAGGTACCTAAGACCAGTACCGTCATAGGGAGGTAGGGTTTACCTAATCCTTGAGATATACTACTGGAAACGGTGTATATTGTGAAAAATAACATTCCCGCCGCCAGTATTTGGAGTGCCTGGGCTCCCGGTAAGTAAGCACGTCCAAAAAGCAGGCTAATAATAGGAGCTGCGAATACCATAGTCCCTACCGAAAGAGGTAGTACCAACAGGGCCACGTATCGGTAAGACTGATTAACATAGGTTTTAAGGAGGTTTCGGTCGTTTAAACCAATGGCTTCTGCAGCAGCCGGTAATACCGCAGTGGCCACCGCCATAGAAATGATAAGGGGCAGGCGCGCTACCGGACTGGCAGCACCATAGTAACCCACGTATTGACTGGGAAGATAAAATCCTATTACAAAGTTTCCGACAAAGTCAAAAAGAGCCAGTTCTGCCAGTCCCGTGATTACCACCGGTAAAGCAAAAATGAATAACATTTTAGCAATGGAGAGTTCCTGTTTGAATGACAAAGTTAGTTTAATATCTTTAAGATTAAAACCTACGCCCCTTCTGTAAAGCACATATCCGGCTGCAGCCGATGCAATAAATCCAATGGAAGTTCCAATTACCGCACCAGCCACATAAAAACCAGCCAAAATAAGAATTATGGCTGAAGATATCATGAATATTTGTTCAAACGCTTTGGTGATGACAATATTCCCCATTTGATAAGAACCCTGAAAAGTTCCCCTCAAAACGGCCACCATTACGCTGAAGGGAGTTATTAAGGCCACCAGTTGAAATGGCAGCGTTGCTTCGGGTTTATGAAAAAATCCAACAGCTAAAGGCTCTGCTAATAAAAATATGGCCACACTGAATAGTAATCCCAAAATTAAAACCATTTTGGAGGAGGTGTGTATCACCTGCTTCACCATCTCGTCATCACCCTGAGCCGAGTACTCCGCCACATATTTAGCTATAGCAGGAGGCATTCCTCCGGAAGCAAGCGTAATGAGTATTCCCTGGAGGGGAATAGCCAGATTGAGTATACCAAATCCAACAGGACCTAATAAATAAGCAGTAGCAAAACGATAAAAGTAGCCCCCGATACGAAATACGAAGGCACCAATCAGCATTATAAGGCTACCCTTTGCAATTTTAGTTGTCATGTTTTGATACCATTTGAATAAAGAATTGTTATCTAAGAAATGAAATCATATCTTCTTTATTTATAAATTTAGTAGGCTGTTCTCCTTTAAATTTGGGGTAGGCTAAATTAAAAAATAATTATCATCCCCCAATAATAAATATGTTTTTAAGCACCCCACCCGTATACCCATACATCAATATTCTTAAAAATTTATAAAAAATGATGAGGTGAAGAAAATTAAAACTGTAATGGCAACAGGAACTTTCGATTTAATCCATCCGGGTCATGGTTATTACTTAGAGGAGTCTAAAAAGTTGGGAGGAAACGATTCTCGACTAATAGTGGTGGTGGCCCGCGATAGTACTGTTCGTGCTAAAAAAAGAGTCCCTATAGTTCCTGAAAAGCAGCGCCTAAAAGTGGTTTCCATGTTAAAACCAGTGGATGAAGCTTATTTGGGAAGTGAAACCGATATGTTTCAAGTGGTGAGAAAATTAAAACCAGATATTATCTCCATTGGTCCCGATCAGAATTTCGACATAGATTTACTAAAAGAACAACTCCAAAAAAGAGATCTTACGGCAGAAGTTGTTAAAGTAGAGGGTTATTTTGATTCTGACCTGGATAGTACCTGTAAAATCATTAAAAAGATAAAAGATACTGATTTTCCTTCTGGAAGTTTTTTTTAAAACTATTTTTTTTGTTAGATTAAATAACCCTAACCATTTTTTTAATGTTTATGCTTATATAAGGGATAAATTCCAATAACTCATCCATCCACACAGCCCCCTCCAGATTTAATCTCTCTAAAGAAGAAAATAAATTTTCCTAAATATTTTTTTCTTGTACTGGGTGCTCCTTACACAAAATCCTCCATTTTCCGACACTATATGACCCTTTGGATTTGGTGGATTATTTAGATTAGTATATAAGTGTATTAGGTTAGTGGTGTGATACTGTTATTTATTTCGTCTAAATCGAAGGATTCGGATAATATGATGATTTTTAATTACCTTTTCAGACAGGACATAAATAAATTCTGCCAATAAAATAGCCACTACTATGTTGAATATTTCTGGGAAATCAATGAAATCCATCTTTTATCACCTATTCAATATTATAGGTTTTAGGGCTAAAAGTGTTTCAATCCTTATTTTAATGGAAATACAATCTTTCAGTATAGGACACCTAGGTAGCTATTTTCTTGTCTAGGTACTCCTTACACTAAACATCTAAACTATTTTTTCAATTATACTTGCTATATTTTAATATTAAATTCCTGAAAAGTATGTCATTTTAGGTATAAAACTTAAAAAAAGCACTAGATTTAGGTTAAATAAAGTTAAAACTAATCAGACTTTTTTAAAATTCTCATTTTGAAAAATAAAAAAAAAGAAAAAAAATTTAAAAAGGCAGTTCTGCATAGATGCCTTTTAAAGTCCACGAACTTGTGTTCCAGTTGTAGATAGTTCCCAACTCATTACGAGAGCTGGTTCCATCTGCATCGTACCATTTTCCATTGGCATAAACTTGTGCCCATACATGTCCATAAGTTCCACTGGAGAACGTACACACCCCATGTACATAACGTGCGGGTACTCCTGCTGCCCGGGAAAGGGCGACTATCAGATTTGAATGATCACAACAGTTGGCCGAAAGACTAGAAAGAGCTTTAACCGCTCCTTTCTGTGAATTGTAGTACCACGAATATTCCAGGTTATTTCGCACCCAGTTAAAGATGCGAAGCCCCTTATCGTAGGCGGTAGTTGCACCGGAGGTTATGCTTTTTGATAGTGTTACTATGCTGGGGTCGTTTACTTGACAGTTCTTGGTGGCTATTAGATATGCTTTTAGACTATCGGGCACATGGGGGTCGGGGTCTACAGGATTTACCAGACTGTTAGTCCATGGTTTCATACTCGCGTAGTTAGGCAGCTGGTTGTTGGCTCCGTAGTAGTTCATCACCCTTGAATAGAGATAGATCAATGATTCGTACCTGATTTTTCCAAGAGATGTTGACGCGTAGTTGGGGGCAATGCGGTTGGAATCCATGAAGGATTTTATCCTGCTTGCCAGGTCAACGAACTCTGATTTGTTTATGGTTCCATTTTTCATATCCTCCAACGGCCCGGTGGGGTCGGCGGCGGATTTTAGGGCGGTAGAAGTTAATACTCCACTATTAGCCTGTGATGTTGCTGCTGTTAATAAGTACAAGAACTGGGGCATGCTGACCTGTAACGATGATATCGTCACAAAGTTAGGCAGTTTCTGGTTTTCTTCAATAAAGACTTTAACCCGACCTGCAGCGTCACTTATCTGTTTGAGCGTAAATGACGGGGTAGCAGGGGTGTTGTTGGTCCCTTGACTTTGGAAGAAAGCCTTATCCAACCAGCCGTATCTGAACAGGGCGTATCCAGAAGCTCCGTTGGAAAGAGCCGATTGGATGTCCTGATTTATTTCAGATGCAGATAGTGGAGTTAAGTCACTGTCAGATATATAGGTCTGCAAACCAGCGAGAACTGGTTTTCCATTGGAATGACTGCTTATGTAGGCCGTTGTACGACCAATCCATGCCGTATCCTGACGGTAATTCCCCTTGTATATCATGGGGACTAAAAAGTCCAGGTACTGGGAAAGCTGCTCGTAGTCCTGCCCATAGTAATAACCGTTAACACTACCTTCCGGCATTAAAGCGGCGGATAATGCTACTTTAGGTTTTATGGAATGGATTGTATCATGCACACTTTTCACGAAGGCAGTTATAGTTTCTGCCCCGTTGTGCTTGTAAGCAGTTCCCGGGTAGCGGACGTAGTCCAGGTGGACACCGTCTATGGCATAGTTTCGAGTCATATCTGCGATAGCGTTTACCAGTGCATCGTTGAACTGTGTACTGTTGTAGCGAGTTTCCTCACGATAAGCGGTTCTGGTCTCGTATTTATATTGGACTGTGGAAGTCCAACCATACTTCCATTTATAGGTCCAGATAGAAGTCAACTTGTATTTCCATCTTCTACCAGACTTGTACCACTTTTTGGCCGATTTCTGGTACCACTTTTTGTACCAGGTTTTGGACCAAGTCGTGTAGGCCACTTTAACCGTTTCAGTGTAGGGTACCGTTACCTTGTAGTTAGTTCCCTGGGGATCAATCCAATTTCCTTCATTATCTCGGAAACAAGTGATCCAGGCGTGAACCCGTATTCCTGTGCCTTGTAGTTTGCCAATTATGGTCGTCAGGACGCTTTGGTAAGTGGGATTTGATAATCGGTTGGCCTTGACGAATACATCCGTAATTCCGGCTTTGATTAATTCGTCGACCTTGAAATTATTTACATCATCCACACTGAGCCAAATTCCGTGGACATTATTGTAGGTTCCATCTCCTGCAGCAATGCTGGAGTTCTGAATGTTTGCTGTAACGTTACTGTTTTCAAGTGTTGAGTTCTGGAAAGGGTTGAGTGTGCTGGTAGTATTGTTAACAGTCTGATTGTTAATGTTATCACTGACTGTCCCGTTAACAGTCGAATTTTGTATTATCGTTGTTGTTAATGAATTCACTGCAATTTCGGTAGAGTTCGTTGCATTCGAGATATTGTCTGTGGTTTGCTGGTTTGGGGTGGCATATAATTCCGTTGCAGACAATGTTACCGTTACTAAAAGTAACATTATCAGCAACAAATGTCGCTTCATATACTATGCCCCCTCTATCTTTGAAGTCAGTTGAACAATAGGGGTTCCTGACACAATAAGATCGTATCTTAGTGCATATAAATTTTTTTATAGAAAACTCGTAAAAATAAATGTTTTAAAGCCGTTTTGATAATTTAAAGGCTTTTAAAACTGTTTATTAATTGTCGATTATAGATTTTATAGTTATTTTTAGTCTTATCAACCCCAAACATCACAATGTCTATTGAATAATGATAACTTATGTTTAATTGTAATTAATCAGTTAGTTAAAGGTTAAAATTATGCCTATAATTAAAAAAGCTATCTGATTTATTATTAAAACTCAAGTAGTTTTTATTTCAAGTTTTGTGTAATAAATTATCCAAATAAAAGAAAAAAAGTAAAAAATATTCGTTTTCTAAAAAAATAAAAAGAGTTTTTAAGTTAAAACCCATTTTCCAACTGTTCTGTAGCTGTACAACCACTTACTAATCCATCCACGTTTGTAACGCTTAACTGCAACTCTTGCAGTCCTGTATTTGCCTCTTGCAATTCGTATTCTCTTTTTAACCCATACAGTGTATCTGACCCATCCTCTGTAACGAACATATTTGTAAGGTGTAGCCACCTTACTGGTCACATACTTTCCAGGTCCATATCTGAAGAGCGCATATCCTGCAGCCCCATTGTCAATTGCTGTTTTAATGTCACCTTGTATTTCTGCATCGGACAAAAGTTCTAAATTCCAGTCGGATCGATAGTTTTGCAGCCCTACTACTACGGGTTTTCCATTAGCTTTACTTACTGCCTTTGCGGTCACTACACCAATCCAGTTAGTGTCGGCGCGAAAATTTCCTTTGTAGACCATGGGGACTAAAAAGTCCAGGTACTGAGAAAGCTGCCCGTAGTCCTGACCATACAAATAAACAGTGTCCTCACAAGGTGGCATTAAAGCCGCTGAGAGAAGAGTGTTAGGCTTGTTCGAACCCTGTATAAGTTGCTTTACGCTGGCTACAAAATTAGTTATGGTATCAGTTGCACCTTCATGATTCATTGCTTTTCCACCGTAGCGAACGTAGTCCAAGTGAATACCGTCCACCGCATAGTTGTTTACTATGTTAAGTATACTGTTGCGTACGTAGTTTTGCTGGTTAACATCTTCAGCAGCCACCCAGTTTCCGTTGTTATCCTTAAAACAACACACCCAAGCATGAATTCTTATTCCAGAACCTGCAAATTTACTTATGAATGGTTGTAAAGTCCCACCAGGGTTGTTTCTGCTGGTTAAGACAAACAGGTCAGTGATGCCCTGACTTTGTAAAGTTCCCACATTCAAGTTGTTCAGGTAATAAGACTCATAACGTACCCAATACGCATGAATGACTGGAGCTCCAGCTGCATCCATAGTAGATTGTGAGGGAGTGCTGGATTCTGTGTTATTCTGAGTGTCATTGATTGTCGGCTGTAAACTCTGGCTATCAATTATCTGGTTTTGGTCTGTGCTTGAATCGGCAGCACTCACTGCACCAGCAGAAATCAAAACTGCCCCCAAGATCAAAACCATTACCCAAATTTTTTGGCGTTTATAAATAAATACCGCCTCCGTTAATCCCTTTAATAAATTTAGGGAATTTTTAATCAATTTTTATTTTATTAAAGAAACCTATATAAAATTTGTGATTTAAAACAAGAAAAACAACTTAATTAGGGCTCTTCTTTTGATATGCAACACGTAAAAAAGGTATTTTTACTAACCTAACCTAATGTATGCCAATGATTCCTTTTTTTATTACTTGAAGAGTAGTTTAAAAAGATTAATCTTTACATCAATATTATATTATGTCTTTTTAATCAAAAAAAGTCTTTAAATAAGTTAAATACATGATTATTAACTTAATTAACACCCCTTAACTTTACAGCTCCCTTAAACCAACAAGTTTAATTTAAACTTTTTTAGCAATTAATCATCAATATAAAGACACCATAATTTTCTTAATCGAATACCAACAATTTATGAATAATAGGTAAAAATAATAATCTGTTGAGATCATATTAAGCATCAATATAAAAAAATTTGAGGATGCTAAAGAAAAATTAAAGGATTATAATATCTCTTGGAATAATAATAGTAATTTAAAGTGATTGATGCCCAAAAGACCGGTGATGAAATGGAGATACAAAACATTGCAGTTGCATTAAAAATACTGGAAAGTTCTCCAGAGTTTGCATTAATAATACCCGAGGTTCGAACTAACTTGGTAATGAGCAAAATATCCCCTGACAGCATGGAAGACGTGGTAGGAGTTCCCGGAAGAATAACGGTGGTCCATGGTAAACCCAAGACTTGTGCAAATCCCGATTACGGTGTTTCATCCCACATGGCCCGACTGATACTGAGTATTATGAAGTATGATCCGGATAAGCGCAGCGCCATGAACATGAAATATGACCCCCTATTAGTGGAAATTTGCCAGAAATTGGGCCTCGTAGTTTCCTATTATGACCGCAACGATGAACCACCAGAATTAAGGGATAAAGAAGGCGGAACTATTCCCTGGGGTGTTGAAACTGCGGTAGAAAGAGTTGATAGAGTTCCTGACATCATATATCACACCGGAGGATGGGGAAAGGAGCCTTCAATAGTTATAATTGGTGAAAATGCAGTTGAAGTGGTTAAAACTGCCATATGTATTGCTAAGCTATACAAAGAAAGGATTTAATCTTAATATAATTTAAAAACTTTAGGGCTTAAGAAGTAAGTACATTAAGATAATGTACCCTCAAAAAAGAAGATATTAATACATTAATGAGCATATAAGAAGTTAAAACCCGATCTTGAATCAAATTTTTTTATGGCATAAAATAATAAGTCAGTATGATGAGAAAATATTTTAAGAATTCAAATGTTAAGATAATCATTTCAAACGGGCAAATTTGGGGGGACGGAAAAATGAAGTATGAAATGTATCAGGAAATGATGGAACAGCCCAAATCGCTGCGAAATACCCTGAAAAAAGAGAAGTCTCATATGGAAGAGATAGCCAACCAGTTTAAAGAATTTGACAAAATTTATCTGGTGGGATGTGGAAGCTCCCTTTCAACGTGTTATTCAGTAAAAGATGCTGTTAACATGACTTTTAATACT
>JAUYBK010000124.1 GCA_030693105.1 Methanobacteriaceae archaeon
CTTCCCAGAAACAGGCCATCCTGAACGGATCACAAAGTACACTGCAGAAACAAGGTTTTAACGTTACTAATAACGTGGAAAACCTAACAGTTACCACCGGACGCCATAACTATTTAATTGTAATAGGATAAAATCTTTTAACAAATTAAAGGAGAACCTGGTATGAAAGAAGAAACTGAAAATGTCCAGGATGCAGAATACTCACGTAAACCAAGCAAAAAAAGAAATTTTAACAAATATGGCGCCCTTATTAGCCTGTGTTTTATTGCCATAGGGGTGGTGTGGTACGGTGTTAATCTGGGAATTATACCTCTAACATTCCTACAGGAACAAGCCGGACCTATTATACTGATCTTGATTGGTATTTTGATACTGGCTAAATCCTTTTAGACTTAGCATAAACTTTTCTTTTTTAACTACATTTTCTTTATTGATTTTTACTAAAGAATGAATCTAAACTTGTTTAAGAGTAGGAGATGTTTATTATGAAAGAGTTACTAAGAAAATTGTCCAACGCTTCCGGAGTTTCCGGGTTTGAAGACCAGGTTCGCGAGCTCATGATCAATGAATTAAATGGCTTGGTAGATGATTTAGAAGTGGACAACATGGGGAACCTTATTGCCGTTAAAAAAGGCAAGCCCGAAGGCAAAAAGGTCATGTTAGCAGCCCACATGGACGAGATTGGACTCATGGTACGTTACATCGATAAAGAAGGATTCATAAAGTTCTCCAAGATTGGGGGAATCAACGACCAGATGTTACTCAACCAGGAAGTGTGCATTCACACCCCCCAGGGAGTAGTGAGGGGAGTTATTGGATCTAAACCCCCCCACCGAATGAAAACGTCCGAGAAGAAGAAAGTAATTGAATACAAAAACATGTTCATCGATATCGGGGCTTCCACGAAGGAAGAAGCCGAAGAACTGGTGAACGTAGGCAACCCCATAACCATCCGCCAGGAATTTTCAGAATTAGGACCCCAACTGGTGAAAGGAAAAGCCTTAGATAACCGGGTGGGCTGTGCCGTGCTGGTGGAGGTCATGAAAAGAGCCCGCAGCGACGCCACCATCTACGGAGTGGGTACCGTACAGGAAGAAGTGGGATTAAAAGGAGCTAGAACATCGGCATTCCGGATCAACCCCGACTTGGCCCTGGCCCTGGACGTTACCATTGCCGGTGACCATCCAGGTATTAAAGAAGAAGAAGCTCCAGCTAAAACAGGGAAAGGGCCTTGCATAATTCTCACCGACGCCAGCGGCCGGGGATTAATAACTCATCCACAGGTAAAGGAGCTTTTAATCCAGGTGGCAGAAGAAGAGAACATCCCTTACCAGTTAGAAGTCAGTGAAGGGGGTACCACCGATGCCACTGCCATTCACCTCACCCGCGAGGGAATTCCTACGGGAGTCATTTCACCGGCTTCCCGGTACATACACACCCCGGTAAGTGTGGTAAATATCAAAGACGTGGAAATGGTAGTAGAACTGATTCTAGCCGTTTTAAAAAGAGTATAAAAAATGTTAAGGGTTATTCCATTAGGACTATCCCTTTTTTTTAATATGGAATATCCGTCCATTTCCCCTAACGAACAATACCCTTCAATACATCCAGTTTCTTACTTAACTTTTTGAAGGATTTTCATCCGCATTTTGTAGGTAATTATGAATTTTTCTGGCTAAATTTTTACTAATCCCCCTTATTTTAGCAATTTCATCAACCCGGGCAGATTTGACCTTTTCTAAGCTACCAAAGTGGTTTAAAATATTCCTTTTTCTTTTAGGCCCCACCCCTGGTATTTCGTCAAGGAGAGATTGTTCAATATCTTTAGAACGGAGTTTTTTATGGTAGTTGATGGCAAAACGATGTGCTTCATCCCTTATTCTCTGCAGGAGGTGTAAGGATAAAGATGAAGCGGGTAATATGAGGGGTGCCTGGAATTCTGGAACGAAAACGTGTTCATACTCCTTGGCCAGGCCTATAACCCGGGTGTTTAAGTCATAAAATTTTAAAACTTCCAAGGCCACGTTTAACTGTCCCCGGCCCCCATCCACCAGTATCAAATCCGGTACTTTAGATTCGTCCTCTGAACTTTTTGCATACCTTCTTTCCAGAAGCTCTTTCATCATCCCGTAATCATCCGGTCCTGGCGTTTTTATCTTAAAGCGACGGTAGTCTCTTGTTTTAGGTTTACCATCTTCAAATACCACCATAGACCCGACAGCCATTTTACCAGAAAGGTTAGAAATATCAAAAGCTTCTATCCGTCGCGGAAGGCGCGGCATCTTCAGGTAGTCCTTAAGATCCAAAAGAGCACTTTGAAACTCTTTCTGATGGTATTTGATGATCTTTGCATTTTTAGCCACCATCCGGACCATGCTACGTTCCATGGTAGTTTCAGGTATTTTAAGGCGTACCCGGTCTTTTCTTTTATCAGACAACCACTCTTCAATTACTTTTTGTTCATCAAGAACATGAGGAAGCATTATTTCACCCGGTACCAGGCGGGGGCCGGAGTAGTACTGGGTGAGGAATGCTGAAAATATGTTTTCCGTGTTGTTTTTCTTTAGATCTCCCTCCAGGGCTTCAGAGACTCCTTCCATGATGAAATCTTCTTTCGACATGATTTTACCTTCTCTTAAAGAGAAAACAACCACTACTGCCAGTTCCACATCAACCGAAGCTGCTATGACGTCCTGGTCCAAATAAAGGTTAAGTTCCATTTTTTGTCTTTCCAGGATATCGTCCAGGGAGTTCAATTGATCGCGAAGTGCCGCTGCTTTCTCATACTGGTGACTGGATGCCGCCTCTTCCATTTCATGGTGCATCATGGCTTTAACATCTTGGTAACGTCCCTCTAAAAATAGTTTAACCTGCTCCATCTGTTTTTGATACTCTTTTTTACTTATTTTTCCAGCACACGGTGCCTGGCAGAGTTTGATCTGATAGTTAAGACAAGGGCCGTCCATTCGTTTACAGTCCCGTATGCAGAAGATGGGCTTCATAAATTTTACAATTCGGCGGACGGCCTTAACATCAGTGTAGGGACCGTAGTATTCTGCTTTATCGTCTTCAAACCTACGGGTAATTAGAAGTCGCGGATAATCTTCCCTGGTTATTTTTAGGTAAGGATAACGTTTATCGTCCTTGAGACGGATATTGTAACGGGGTAGGTGCTTTTTAATGAGGTTAGACTCTAAAATAAGTGCTTCCTTTTCGCTATCCGTTACCATATATTCCAGGTGATGGAATTGTCGCATCAGGGCCCTGGTTTTGGGATCTTCGATATCTTCGCGGAAGTAAGATTTAACTCTTTTTTTTAAAGATTTTGCTTTCCCCACGTAGAGTATGGTGTCCTTAGAATCGTACATCAAATAAGCACCGGGTGTATCCGGCAGATTTGTACCTTCTTCCCTAAAATTTACCAATTTAATCTCCTTATAACTTAAGATGAATTTTTTTATAAGTGTATGGAACTCTTTATTAATTGATAACG
>JAUYBK010000126.1 GCA_030693105.1 Methanobacteriaceae archaeon
GTGGCGCAGACAAAAAGAACTTCACGACCCTTCATCCGGTTGTAACGAGCGTAAATATCCGCAGGTATGTAGGTTGATCTGAGGTGTCCCAGGTGACAGGGACCATTAGCGTAGGGCAAAGCACAGGTGATGAAGACCTTATCCAAATCCATTCCTCCATTAATACGAGTATTAAGTTAGATTATATTCCTAAAATCCATCTTATAATCTTTAAAAACTGTTAGTATAGATTAAAAGGTAATTTCCTATTGTTCGTAATCTCTATATATAAATTTGGCACCAGAAGATTATGAAGGAAGGAGGACAAAATAATTAATTAGTGTTCTTGAGGTTCATCCATCACCTATTTTATTTTAAAAAACAAAGGATTAAACATGGTAGGTGTCTCTTTTATAAATCCACTATCCACGGAGGGTAGAGAAAAAGTTAGAGAACAGGGCAGTCTGGAAAACCTTATACATGATAATCCGGAGCTTATCGATGTGATCACTCGGGACCCTAATCAAAAAATATCGGAAGACAACGAAATACCTCGTAATTATTTGGAATTAGCTCTCAAACGTTTGGAATGGTATATTAAAAAGAAAAACGACCGCGAGTTCAAACACACTAAATATTCGTTTCTTTCTAACCCTCAGATCGAAAAATTTGACTTAATTTCATTTTACCTATTATCACAAGCCATTGGCGTTAAATTCGGCCCCAATTCCCGTGAAAGCCGGCTGATGGTGGAGTCCCAGGGAAGCTTGATGGAACACCGGTTGGAGGAGTTAAACCACCGAGATAGAAGAGAACTAATTTTGAAGGCTTTGCAGGAGCTCATAAGACAGGAAACAGTTAAATGGATATTCTTTGGCGATCTGTTAAGCTCCCGGAAGATACAGCTTACCGACCTGGTCCTGGACCAGGGAGATGTGATCCTGGATCGGGATGAATTCATCATGCGGTTTGGTCATCGACTGGAACACCGGAACCCGGAGAAAATGTACCAGCTTTTAATAGGTGAAGAAGTCCAGCAACTCATCCTGATAAGGATGGTGATGCAGGAAACCGAGAATTATATTTCTAACGTTCATGAAAAGGCCCGGATGATGGTGGAGCCCAATCCCATCCTACTGGAACTGGCAGAACGGTTGACCGATATTTTAAGAGAACCAACCACCAGTTACGGTTACTCGGGTGGAGGTGGTGGATTCTCTAAAAGTGGGCCACTCCACCGGGAAGCATTTCCACCCTGCGTCAAAAGTGCCCTGGAAGGAATCAAATCCGGGGGACGAAACGATGCCATTGTCCTTTTTATGACTCCCTTCCTCTCTTACGCCCGATTATGCCCGGACATTTTCCGGCAAAACGTCACCGTCCGGGTTTCAGATAAGGATCCCAACTTGCAGATAGTTCACCACGAAATTTTACCCATGATCTATGAGGCAGCTCGTAACTGCCACCCCCCACTTTTTGAAGACCAACCCCAGGAAAAGGTTAACATCAATGCTAAAATGGGTTTTGGTATGCACACCACCCTTAAGCTGGAAAATGAAGGAGAAACCAAGTGGTACACTCCCATGAGCTGTGAGAAGATAAAACTGCACCTGCCTCATCTGTGCCGGCCGGATCAACACTGTAAAAAGATAGGGAACCCTTTGAGTTATTATGGTCTCAAATCATATATTCTAAGACAAGAACAGCCGAAACTCGGTGCACGTAATGATTCCACTCCGGGGGACCATCAGGAAAATAAACAAGACAGTCGGGCAAATAATAAGGACGGTGACTCTTGATGGAGTTTAAAACCGCCACTCCTCAAGAAAGACGCCAGTACTACCGCGAAGAGTGGGATGTAAAAGACGTACCCCGCTTCATACGTGATTCTTTATACCAACGGGAATTTGGGTTTGACCACTATGGTCGGGGACCCAACGACCGTTATAAGGTCTTCCGTAATTCTGACTACTTAAGAAAGTTCATGAGAGTACGCACTCCATTTGCCGCCTACTCTTCGGTGGCTTTTTACGAAAAACCCAACCGTCGAGATGGCTGGCTCAAGTCCGAACTGGTCTTTGACGTGGACGCCAAAGACTTGCCGGTGCGCTCCTGTGAATGTGGTAGTGTGTGTGAGATATGTTTAGAACAGGCTAAAGAAATTGTTAGGGATATTTTAGATACTCTGCAAGGTGATTTTGGTCTTAAGAATATATACACTATCTATTCTGGCCGGGGCTACCATGTAAGGGTCCTGGACGAAGAAGTTATGCCCCTTGACAGCGAAGTTAGGGGTCAGATAGTTAAATACATGGTAGGGGCGGACGTTCCCCGTAGTAAGTACAGCCGGGACGGTATGACCTACAACCTGGAACATTTTACCATACCCTTCGGATATCCCAGGGTGTTTACAGAAAGGGTTAAAAAGTCCATTTTACACCTTAATGAAGATATAATGCTGGAAGATGTGAATAAAAAGCTCGTTAAAGACGTTATAAAAAATCGTGAGCTTATTTTAAATAACCAGTGGGGTCCCTTTAAAAATAAAAAAGGTCCCTTACGCTATAAAAAACTCATCAAATCTTTAGCCTTCCTTAATTTGAGTCTGGTGGATGCTAAAGTTTCCATTGATTTGAAACGTATTTTAAGGTTGCCTTCTTCCCTGCACTCCATTGTGAGTATGAAGTGTACCGAAATTAATAATTTGGAAACCTTCGATCCATTTAGGGATGCTGTTCCTAAGTTTGTGCAAGAACGCAAGGATTGAATTTTTTAAAAAAAAGATTTTCTAATAAAAGAATAGTAAAAGGATTTATTCACGGAATCCTTTTGCCGGTGCTACTTAAGAACCTTACTTGCTGCCTATTACTACTGGAGAGAATAAAGCGGATAGAATATAATTCGGAATAGATACTTACCAAATTTATAAAGCTAATCTCCTTTTTCTTTTTTTAAAGACAGTAAAACTCGTTTTTATGTAAATAATGATGTATATGTTGCAAAGTAACTAATTTTGCGTTTAACTCATTATCATTTAAAAAATCCTGAATATCCCTCAATTTGTAATTTTTTAGTAGTTCTTCTTTCAGATGTCTACCAGTCCTCAGGTGGCGAATACCATCCCGGGATATAATATATCTAAGAAGAGAGTCGGGACTGGTATATTTACGTTCTACCAGGGCCACCCACTGATCTCCTTCTATCCAGGAGTTGGATGGGTACTTTTCCTGGAATTTTTCACCATGGGCCGGGTTCCACACCCTAGGACCGGTGTGTTTCTTAACTACGGGAAGGTCCCACACTTCCATCTCCAGGAGGATCAACACCATACCATTATCCTTAAAGTAATCACTTCCCCCGACCCGGAAACCTTCTCTATTTAAGATTTTAACCATAGAATTTTTGGTTTTTTGTATCTGGGGATAAAGGGCTTCTTCTGGAATGTAGGGGGCATTGACCTCAAGAATTAGCGTTTTAGTTTTTCTGGATTGAAATTCATCAATTAATG
>JAUYBK010000137.1 GCA_030693105.1 Methanobacteriaceae archaeon
AATTAACCGGTGATAATATAGATATATTCTTTTCCTTCGCAATAATCTCCGTTGTAATGGCAAATAATTTCGATTCCACCCATATTAACCTGATCTTGTGCCCAATCATCAAGCCCTTCGATCGTTTCTTCATTGGCGACTGCCATTCTCCACAGATATTCGTCATCAGTGAGCTGTTTAAGTGCTTCCTGTTCTGCATCATCATAAGACGCAAATATTGTTAAATCGTGCCCCGGAAAACTTGCCTCGCTCCTCCTTACCCCCGCTTCTATTATTATATCTTCTTCGTCATCTACATCAAATAGTTTTAATATTTCTTCTCTCATGATACAAGTATCCATCTCCATTTTAATACCCCCTTTTTTCTACTTGGAAAGTTGCAATTAGTGCTTTTACTCCGGCGTATGGTCTTTTTTCTCGTATAAGAACTTGCCCGTTTGTGTTTTCTATTTCGATCTCTTCTGTGGAGGTTGCTATTTCTGTATCTGAAAGATCGGGGTTAAGATAAATAAAAAACCCTCTTCCTTCAAGTTGGCACTCTCTCAATTTTTTAATTATTTTTTTTAATTCCATTTTTACACCTACACTTATTCTATAAGTCATCATATATAAACCTTTGCTTTTACATTTCTGATAACTTGATCTTATGATATACCGTTTCCCCTTTCAGTATTTCAAAACCATTCTCACGAAAAACTATTTTAAATATCTCCCCAAAATCATTTGTAAGGGTTAAGGTTCCCCTGATCTTTAACTCTGCAAATTTCGGTATCCATATATCGTAATCTTGAAGACGAACATAAGCATCATGGATATCTAACCAGTATAGGGGCTTTGGATCACTTGTCATTAAATCTTTTGAGATTACCGAATTTTTATAAAAGGGATTTTCTCCAATTTCTCCTAATTGAATTAAAAAATTATTTGCTATTTCTTCATCTTCAAACCATAGATCGCTATTGATCATATATCCATATGTCATTTTTTCACCTTTATCCTTCAATTTTCCCCGTTCCCTATATATGGGAAAATTCTTTTAGGGGTATATTTATTGGAGTCCTTCGTTTAAGTGCAAGACCCTTTATTTAAAATGGTTGAACCCTGGGAGGTATCAGTATAATGATGCGACTCTCCCTTTATTCTTACCCCGGGACTTGTGTTTAATTTCTTTTTGATATTTTTATTTATCTTTTTTTGGTTCGCATAAAATTATTTTGGTTCGTACAAGATTTTTGTGGTTCGCATAAAATTATTTTGGTTCGCATAAAATTATTTTTCCCTTTTTTGGCAAGAACTTGTCCTTTTTTTCTACCGTAGACTTTTTTTTCTTTTTTTTCGGCAAGAACTTGTCCTTTTTTTCTACCGTAGACTTTTTCCCTCCTACAATACGTTTTAATATTTCTTTTTGGTTCTAAGAATTTAAAACCTTTATTGTTCGATTAACCCCTTCTCTATTCTCCGATTTTTTTCTGAGTTCTCTCCATCTCTTAATTGTAGTTTGTCCGGTTTTAGTTCCCCCCTTCATCCCTGCCGGGTCTGGCTGTTCTCTGTTTGCGATTTTAAGCGTTCTAAGTGCCTGAATTTAGAGCATTTTAAGACCTTTAAATCGATTTTAAAGCCCTTAGAGGGCGTTTTGAACGAACGATTTTAAGAGCGAATAAGCTCCATCGGGGCATAGATAACTCGTTTTAGCCCATTTAAGGCGTTTTCCTGCCTTTTTCACTCTTTTTTTGTGTGTAAATATAAAGCATTAAGAAGCCCCCGAATAATAATAAGCCCTCCCACCGGTACGCTAAGAAGAAAAAGGGGATGGCGAATAGCCATAAACCTAAATCCTCTTTTGTTCGTGGGTTCATAGTTCAACCCGTAAATATTTGAACTCCGAACCCTCCGGCAAGACCGTAACACCTTCGGGGAGTCTTCCGCCGACATACTGGGCGACGAACAACTGATCCCCCTCAGATAAGGCAACCGAAACCCTGCGGAACGGCACACATAAACCCAGTAGGGAGGATAAAAGGGTGGCGGTGGGTTTATGCCCAACGGCAGGATAAAAGCCATGTTTTAACCCGTTTTTGAACTCTTCCCGAGAAACCTCTTCGACCCTTAAACTAGCTGGGTATTCATGAACCATCTGCAACGAAAAAGACGAAACTAAGAAGATCATAGCCATCCCTCGATCTTCGCCATGAACTCAGTAAACGGCAACCGCTTACCTTTGTCCGGTTCGATGCTGTTAAGATGCCGTCCGGTGGTCGTTCCCCACTCATTAACCGAAACAAACAGTTCACCGTCCGGACACCTAACCGCCACGATCTGATCATAGCTAAATACGAACTCAGTGCCGTCCTTAATAACAGTTGTCATTTTATTATTAAACTCTCTCTTAATCATCATAAATACCTATCTCCCATGTTTTTACCCGAAAAAGAAAATAGTTAATCTTCGTCGATAATACCAAGATCAACCATAAAGCTTATATCCTCGGCGTCCATCCCATCCCGGTCTAAATCTGCCAGTTCGTCCTTGAACCCCTCTGCCCCGGAGTAGGGGAGAGTATAGAAAGATTCTAACTCTTCCCCGTTCATCATAGCGACCTCATGCTCACTATTCGTTAAGAAGACATAGCTAGAATGTCTATTCATCATAATAGTTACGTCGTCGTTAGTGAAGTCTTCCGGAAGCCCGCCTTCAACCCAGGCGGTTAAGAGGTCTTTCGCCATTACGATTTCCCTATATCCAAATTTACTTAGGTCTGTCGTCGTTATATCATACATTTTTTTACACCTACTATTATATTTAACTTCATCCCATATAAACCTATTGCAACACTTTTAAAAGCCTACCGTCGAACCAATATTTAACCCCGTCGGCATAATCTAAATAGTGCCAGTCCATGGAGTAATAAATATTGGAACATATATCATATAGATCATATAAATACTCTTCACGATCACCCCCTATATCTAATAACATACTAAAAATAGTATGCAACTCATTATAGTCCAAATCCTCTTGGGCAAGCTTCCAGTCCTCTATATCATTCGAGTAGAAACTAATAAACCCATCATAAGACGTATGTCGATCTATAATCATCTTAGTAAGTTCATCAAAATACTGATCAAAGATCTGGGCAATAAAGCTTTTATAATCTTCATCATCCACGATAACTTTAAAATAAGCCTTATCTGTTTCAAAGTTATAATATTTAGGTGAAGTTAAAAGCTCGTCGCTTTTATGTTGTAACAGGTCTTTGATTTTAAATAAATTGTATATAATCTCGTTCATTTTTTCGATAAAATAATCATTGACTGCCGTTGAAACATCAAGCCGGTATTTTTTATAATCGTACTCTATTGTTAAACCATGGCGGGTTAAATATCCGTTAAGTGTTTCGTCGTCTTCTTCATAATTCCCGTACTCGATAGCGTTACCGCCTTCCCCTGGGCTTAAAATACTCCCATCATAAAAGCCAGTGTTTAAGGGGTTCATAATTTCAATTTTCATATTTTCACCTCAATAGTATATTATAGCTTATCATATATAAACTTATCGATTTAAAAAAAAAGATTAATAATACCCATAAATTAAAGGCTCCTTGCACCCCTTATGGTATGGCGTATCATTTTCTTTTATCTCGATATCTTTTGCAACCTGTACCCTCTTATGAATTTCACTTACTACATCCCCCTGATTAATATGCTCCCCTTCCAATGTTAGCTGTTCACTCTCAAAGGACTTAATTTTGCTCTTAGCTTCATCATATTCTTTTTCTAAATACAATGTTCCATAATCTTTTTCTATCCATTGCACCCCGCACTCAGGACATTTAAAGATAAAGTCCCCGTCATCCCTCCCTACGTTGCCACATAATATAAGGTCTTCATAGTGCACTTTAAAAAGGTAAGGATCACTATATCCGCCCCTTATATCTGCCCCGCCATGTATTTCGATAAAAGCGTAATAATCCCCCTCATATTCAAAGCTAAAAAATTGAATTATTTGCGATAATTCGTTGTTTTCATCTTCATAGGTATTATGCCAGAAGGGTTCTTCATAAAACGTTTTATCGTTTATCTCATTTACAAAGTTTTCTATGGTTTCATGCCAATAATTGTTTTTTTCTTCATCGCTATGTGCAAAGTTATTAAATCTCTCTCTTAATTTAAAAGTATCTTCATCTATTTTTAATAACTCATTTAAAGCTTGGTATAGATCTATCCTTATATCTATATCAAAGGACTTATACCCAGCATGGTTCGTATATTCCATTGCGCTTAAAGTAACTGATGGGCGGTCATCCCAGTCTTTAATGAGCCGGTTACGTTGCCAATGTCTGCCATAAGCCCCGCCACTATCACACATAGATATCCCGCTATTTTCTGTTAGCATCTCAATAAGATCACAACTAACTCGCTCCTGTCCTATGTCCGGTACTTCTTTTTTATCGCATTGCCCGTTAATAGGTTGGTTGTCTGTCTTTATTGTTTCTAAGCTGTCGCTCATTCTTACTAATAAATCTACCATTCCCGTCATATTTTCACCTCAATATTATATTATAGGTCATTACATATAAACTTATCTCATTAGAGATAAATAAATATGACCATCCCGCCGGAGTAAACTCTTACATAATCAAAATTATGAATAGTTACCTCGGATAATGGGCGACCGATCACATTCTCCCGGTCTGTGGTTTCCTTCCAATGACCTACCATTTTATCTTCCTGGTTGATCTGCAAGTTATTACAATAAAAAGAATAATCAAGTTCACCCTTAATAATGACCTTAATACTCTGATTCATGGGAAGCTTGATCTCTAAGTAGTCCGGGGCTTCCTGGACCTCCCCCTCACATTGGAATATTAAATTATCGTGTAGTTTATGAAATCGATCAGCTAGCTGGTACTTTATCGCTTCCATTAGAATCATATCCTTCTGTTCCTTTCTTAATACTTCTTTTTTTTTATCTGCCATATTCTCACCTCGATATTATAATTTTTCTATATTTTTAAAAAACTCTTCTTTGATCCGATCGGTTTCCATATACCTTAAACCTTCACTTTCATAAGCAATTAAAGTAATTTCACCGACCATAATATCTATTAACCTTGATATTTCATTTTTTTCACTACCTTTTAATTTCATATTTTCACCTCAATATTATATTATAACTCATCATATATAAACTTATTGTATAAAAAAAAGAATTATACAATATTTAAATTTTCATCAAATAAAAATCCTGAGTCGATAATAACTCCCTCGACAGCTTCATCAGTTGTTAAATCCTCATAGGTTTTATTAATTATCTCAAATAAAGCATTGTTCATGTCTTGCTCGATCGCCTCTGCCTCTGATTTGATACCAGTTAAATAAAACATATCCTGGTTACCTCTTAATGTTCCTAAGAATTCATCATTTAAGTAGTTCCAAGCCTCTTCCTTGATATCTTCATAGCTTGGTGGATATACATATAAATGTTTTTCATCATTAACGATCTTAATAGCTTCATTAAGATAATCAATAATAAGATCATTCTCTACATAATTCTTTTTTAATACCTCTCTTATGTCCTTAAAATCATATGTTAAACTAGCTGTAAAATTATGTAGATCGAACTCTAAGCTATCTCGATCAGCGGTTAAACCATAGATGGGGAGAACTTCATTAATAAAGTCTTCCACGATATAATCCCACCATTGATCATCTTCTACCTCAAAATACCTTAGTCTTTCAATAACTTCTTTTTTTTCATCCGGTTTTAATTCATCGTATTTTTTCATAATTTCACCTCAATATTATATTATAGTTCATCATATATAAACTTATTCTAACTTATATTAAATTATCGTTTTCAAGTTCATAATCATATAAAAGATCGTCATCATTTAAATAAAAATCTTTTTCTACATCTTGTTTTAAATCTTCTAGCAACCTCATTAAAAGATTTTTATTTTCGATTTCTTTTAGTCTTAATTTTCTTTTTTTCATAATTTCACCTCAATATTATATTATAGTTCATCCTATATAAACTTATTGTATAAAAAAATAATTATCGGTGATCCTCAATAGATGCACCGATTCTTAATAAGATGTTGTGCACATTATCAAGATATCTTTCAACATCCTTAGGATCAGATATATAAATAAACCATTCATTGTTTGATCCTAGACTTTTATTGATGGTCATTTTTATTTCTAGCCAAGAATAATTATCTATTACTTTTAAAAATAGTTGCTTGGTTTTGATGGATATTTTAACTTTATCTGTTCCATATTCCCAGATCTCTATTTTTAGCTTTTTATCAATGTTTTTTATTTTCATTTTTTCACCTATATTATACTTATATCTCATTACTTATATAATTTTCTAAAAAAATTAATAATTGGGATAATCTTCTTTAGTTAAAATATTATCGGTAACTAAATGTATATGATCTATCCCTATTCTTAAAAGATCATTATCTTTAAGAATAATTGATCCTACTTCTTTATTATTTTCACCATATACTATTAACATTTCTTTTATGCTATCAAATTCTAAAGCTTTTATCTTTATATCAATATAGGCTTGATGTGTAACAAAACTAAAATTAATGGTATTTGAAATAATTCTTTCACCTAAATAAGATTTTTTTAGATGCTCTATTCCATATGTATAATTTTCTATTGTTTGATTTTGTATCCATAAACTTTTATTATCGTTGCATATATGGATCGATAATTTTTTATTTTCTAGGTTTATTCTTTCTTTTATATCTTCTAGATTAAGATCTTTTAAAAATACTACCATTTAAACCACCTATATTATACTTATATCTCATTACATATAAAGTTTTTTAAAAAATAATAATGTTAATAGGTTATAATTCTTTTAGGCTTAATAAATAACCTAAACTTATTTGCTCCTGGTGTTGTTTTTCATAATCATATATGACGATAGGCTCTTTTGATCCGCTATATAAGATTATTTCAACATTAAAGCTTTTTTCTAGCTTAAAAATATCTTCTAGATTAAGATCTTTAACGTCTATTTTTAACTTTTTTATGTTTGTTTTAATTATTTTTTTTCTTTTTTCTTTTTTTTCCAATTCTTTTATTAATTCTTTTATTTCTACCATTTAAACCACCTATATTATACTTATATCTCATTACATATAAAGTTTTTTAAAAAATAATAATAATAGAGTATTTTATAAAAAAGAGGTTGATACTCTATCATCATTATAATGGATATATGAGATATCCAAATTGTATCGTGTTTTTAAAGCTTTTAATAATAAGACACGATCGTACTTAGAATATATTAAAAACCAATTTAATAATATTCCCGTTCTAATAGGATCGTTCTTTTTAAGACAATTCTTAAAAAATCCTATTATTTCTTCTTTTTTATCTTTATACTTTTTATTTTTTCCATAATCCTTATCTATAACTTTATATAGATAACTAAAATCTGTTACTCCGTCAGGTACTAATATATTGTTTTTTAACACTTTCACCATCTTTTTCACCTATATTATACTTATATCTCATTACATATAAAACCTTTGATCTAAGATCAGTTATATTTTCACCAATTGATATATACTAAATAGGTGATAAAGTGTAAACTTTCACTATTATTATTAATAGAAATAGTATTAAATCTATATTACAATAAAATAAAATAATATTACTAACTTTTAAAAAAAAAATAATAATATGCTAACTTATAAAGTTAAAGTTAGCATAATACTACTAGGTGGATTTATAGCTTCGTCGCTATAAATCAATCTCATGTCGTTTATGTAGATTGGGTTATTATACTCTAATTGGGGATCTTCTATTGGGTATAATTCCCGATCTTCTAGATTTAACCCGACCTCTATCTCTAAGGTTGGATATACATCTAGTGTATCTACATCAAGATCAATACCTTTATAGAATTCATCTCTAAAAGAATTTATGTCTTCTAGAAATTCATCTTCACCCACTTTAACATGATCAATAAGCTCTTTGATTATGTTAAGATATATCTTGTTCGTCATAAAGTGATATCTCTCAAAGATATCACTTTCGTTTAATAGATCTTTTAAAAGATCTATTAAATTTTGGTTTTTTAAACTAGAAAATAAAATATTTTCTAGTTCCCGCATATATCCTATCTCAAAGGATAAGGATATATTTTCAAAGAAATTTAAATCTTCTATTAGTGTATCATGATTTAAATTTTCTTTCACTACTACTATTAGTTTTTCATCTATTTGTTTTCTAGTTTTTATTGTCTTAGTGTTCATAATTTCACCTATCTTTCTATTTATTTTAAGATCATATAAATCTTTTTATATAACCTTAAAATATTTACTTGAAATAAGCTTACTACTATTATTATAAAAAAGAATAGTAGTAAGAAAATTACATCATAAATCATATTAAATCTCTCTCTTATAATATTCTTCTTGCGCCTGGGATAATTTTTTCCTATTGGCGTATATAGATGTGTCCGTCATATATGCAATTTTTTCGATCCACCGGTGAATATCTTCACCGGTGGTTATTATTTCATCATTTATTTTTATTATTTCTTTAATCTCTTTAATCTCTATCTCTAATAATGACAATAATTTACTTGCTTTTAATTTATTATGTTCTGCTTTTTTTATTATATTCCTGGTCTCTATAAAGGTTGGTTCTTTATCTAGTTGTTTTTTTAACTTTATGGTATTTTCAATTTTCATATTATCACCGTTAAAAAATATAAGAGGTATTAAATCAGATTGATTTTTAACTTTAAAAGATCAATCTCAATTCTTTCTACCTCAATTCTTTGATGTAGAGTTTTTATTTCACCAACTACCAGAAAATAGTTTCTTTGGTACCTATCCTTATCTCCTTTGCTATTGTGTAGCGATAAAAGACTATTAAGGTCTTTTATCATAGCGGTTTTATTGTCAATCTCATTTAAGAGATTTTCGATTATCTTCTTTCTTTGATTTATCTGGGTTAATCGCATAGCGATTAACCTTTTTTTAAATTTTCCTTTCATTTTATCACTTCTTCCGATTGACACCGGTGGAGTATTCGACCGGTGAGATCTTTATTTAAAGGTTCTTTATCTTGCTTTTTAAAGCAAGATTTGAACCAGGGTTGGTTTGTCGTTTCATTTATTTTTTCACTGTACATATTACCACCTAAGATCACCCTACTATTTAAAGTATTTGTACCATTTAGTGTTTTTTATGTCCTATTTAGTGTTATTTGAGATCCTTATTATACTAGTGCGTTCTAAGTTATAAGTTATAAGTTATAAGTTATGAGTTATGAGCTGAAGATCGAAAGGAAGCACAGATCGTGTATGTGCGAAGAGGCTACGGTAGTGCTCCAATTTAGCGAGAAATTTATAGGGAATTTTTTTTGGTTCTACAGCAAAATGTTTTGCTAAAATAATAAAAAAAAAGTTATTCATTCTCAGCAGCCTCAAGCTGGCGCAAATGAACCAGGGCCGCTAAAAACTCTGATCTCATAATGCTCGTTAGCTCGTCCCAGGGCATATACTGTATTATCTCTTCATCGCTTCCTTTCTCCCTAATTAAAACTCCCATAAATTCGCCCATAAACACTGCGTCGTCGTCATACGACTCATTTACACGTCGAAATAACTCCATCCCCTCAGACAAACATCGTATAATCTCTACATACTCCCAAACAGGCATCATAACTTATTCCTCCTTTTCTGGCCACTCAACTTTCTCCAACCTAAAATTACAAAATTCCTCATATCCCACCAACCCCCACTTATCCTGCAACTCCATAAAACTATCCGGAACTATTTTACGCCCTAATACCCGTAGAACCGACCCGTCGCTACTACACTCAACTACCACGCCCCAATCCTCTTTCTCAATTTCTGCGTCGATCTCAAAAACTGCTCTACCATCCTTTGTAACTAAATGTGGGCCGGCAAATCCGCCCTTCCGCCCTCCTACGCGCAAAATGCCCGTCTTAATTTTGCCCGAAATCAGCATGTGCGAATCAACGCTCCCCGGGTCATAAACGGAATTAAGGTTCCGAAGAACCCAGCTACCCGCAAAACTACTAAGCTCACGATAGCTCCGAATAACAAAACGCTCCATATTCCACTCATGAAAGCGCCACAACATCCGAACCCGCTCCGACAAAGGCCTAAAATGGAGCCAAACGTCATTCCAGCAAAGCAAATCGGTGGCCCGGAAGCCACCCCACCCGTCAACAAAGCCCTCAACAACAAAAGAATGCTCAATCGACTTCAGCTTATCCGCCAAAGCGCCGTCCAGCTCCACCTCCCCGCCTTCCGTGCCATAGGCCGAAAACCAGTTGGAGCTCCGATGAATATGAACAAGTTCATAATCTTTATTACTATACAAGTCTTCCTCCAAAATAGCCGGAAAACGTATCTTATTCACGCCAGAGGACGGGTAGGCCATCCTAAGGGGGATGCCCAGTGCGGGTGTAACCCCCTCAATTACGGCCCTTGGCGAGCCTAAGGCAAACGCCAACGCCTCAGCGTCCGGCTGAATGCGAAAAGTAGCCTCCAAAAGAGGCATATTCGCCCCCAATTCAGTCCCAATGGCCTTAACACAGTCCCACATGTCTACTTTGATAAGGCCCTGGGCGCTCAAATTACAAAAAATTCGCTCCGGAGTCGATAACCTACCCCACACTTCGTCGATACGTCCCTCCGTCACTGCAATATAATACTCCATACACGTAACATCCGGGATTTCCGCTGCCCCCTCCACCACATCGTCCCTCGCCACGCCAATCGGAGCCAAAATTAGCGCAATCCCATACGGGTCACGCACAAACTTCGCGGCCTCCACGTTCTTAAGAGTCTGCATAGACTCTACCGCCCTAACCACACTAATTAAATAATTTGTTTTGTAATTAGACGTGCTCAAATTCTTAGGCCTCGTCCTCATTATCTTCTCAGCAGTATCCAAACCATCACGTATTATTTTAATCACCAACTATATCTTGTCTTGTTATGCTATTTAAACGTTTCCCCCAAAACTTCTACTATATAAACTTATCGAAAGGTTTAAATACCATAATAATATTAAAATACTACATGGCAATATTACCATAATATTATGGCGGTGGAAAGGGGCATACCGACACCTTTAAATAGCCCCAACACCTCATAACTCACATTTACTCGTAAATAGGGAGAAACATGGCAGAAACCGGGATCGTAACAGAGCTAGAAAGACAACAGTTCATGAAAAATTGTCAAAATGATGCTGCTTTCTTCGCCCAAAACGTTTTAAACGACGAATACGGCGAGCCATACGTCCTCGAAGACTTCCAGAAAACATATTTACGGTGCCCCGCAAAAAAGAAAGTTTTATTTTGGGCACGAAGGCTATCTAAGTCACTAATGATCAAGATGGAGATACTACACAAAACTACATTCAACCGCGCTTTTAAAGCAATGGTCGTGTCGCCATCATGGGACCAGTCCATACAATTCGGAGAAGACATCCAAGACATCTTGGCCGCAACCCCCATGCTCGAATCGATGTATGACAGCACAAAAACGACTAAGATGAAGCTGAAAAATAACAGTCGCTACTACCTCGTCAGTGCCGGTCGGGGAGGAGTTAGCCAAATCGGTAAAGGAGTTCGATACCTTGCCTTCGACGAAACACAACAAATCCCAGACTCCACCTTCGTCTACCTAAGGCCAACCCTGCTCGGACAAAAAAAGGGGACAGACAAGTACCTCGTCTACGCCGGGACCCCACTCGGAAGAATAGGGCAATTCTACGACACCTATAACAAAGGAAAATACTACATCTCCCTGGACGGCGTATACGAAGGCGATACCAGCCAAGACTATATCGTTTTCGAAAGACCCACCGCAATCCTCAACGAAAGAGGAGAAGTAATTGGAACAGGAACCGACCGGGTCTCCGCCGAAGAAATGATAAACGAAATGAGAGAGCTCCCAAGAACGGGGTTCCTACGAGAATACTGCTTACAATTCTTAGACCAAATAGGCGAAGTCTTCCCCAGAACAATAATAGACTCCGTCGTAAACTACGACGCCGAAATCGTTTACACCACGGACGCCAAATGTGTTATGGGGCTCGACCTCGGAAAACAACGATACAATTCAGTATTAACAATTGGTGAATTAGTACCAAAAGGGATAAAAGTAATAAACGTTGTAGAGTTCGACCTTGGGCAAGACTACCACGATATTATAGACCAGGTCGATAACATAATACACGACTACCCTGGGACACTCGACTTGCGCGTAGACGAAACCGGTGTAGGTAAAGGAGTTATAGAAATTATTGAACGAAAACTACAACACCACAAAAACCTCGACGTGACCGGCTTCGACTTCTCCGGGCCAAAAAAGAAAAAAGAACTCGTAGAGGCCGGGGTGACCGAAATGGAACAAGGCAAAGTTGAATTAGTTTATAACCAAAAAATGATTAGCGAAATGCTTGAATTCAGAAGAGAAATTACCGACAAACAAAACATTATCTACCGGAAGCCCCAGGGGGGTTCCGACGATTATGTTGACTCATTATTATTATGTCTCTTATCGGCAAGAGATTACCATGATTGGACAGGGGAAGCTGGAGTACTAATAGGCTCCGGAACTCAAATTATGAATAGATATTATAAAAAGGTTACTAGGATGGTTATGTCATGAAAATTGGACGCTTAGAAATTAAATTGGGGGCAGGTCAAAATCCGGCACCCGCAACTACACAAGAAAGAGCATCGGGGAAGGTAGAAGAATACTACGAGATTGCCCCCAAGGCCTTTTCAACCTATAAAACGGTTGTTGGAGATACATCAATAACATACGATGTTCTCGAAGGTCTTTACCGGAAAACAATAATGCGCAAAGTCATTGATAAATTATCTGGCGACGCTACGCGATTAGGATACATTGCAGTAAACTGTGTCGATATCCACGAGAAACCAAACGACGCAGCTACCAAAATAGCCGTCGAAGTTACCCGACTAATCAATAGGCGGCTACTACGAGGCGTCTATCGAGATATGCTTCTATACGGAGATGCATTCCTCTACAAGAAAAAAGGAACCCCAATCAACGGGACAATAAGCACCAACGATATTTACGGGATAAACCCGCGATACATGGAGCCGGACGTAGTCGACCAAAAACTCAACGGGTGGAAATATGCTTCCCCCAAAGGCCAGCAAATCCCACTAAGCCTCGAAGAAGTAATACACCTGCCCAACAACCCACTAACCGGACAACTCTTCGGGAACTCCGTTTTCGAGCCCGTCCTCCAAACCTTAAACCTTATACTAAACTCGCAGCTAAACTCTGCGCTAATTATAGATAAATATGCCGTCCCCATCGTACACTGGCAGCTCGACTCGAAACATCCTACCAGAAAAACCCCAATCCCAGAAATAATGAAGTTTATTGGTGGAATGGGCAAAATGGGGGTTGGTTCAGACTTTGTTAGCGACTCGTCCGTAAGTACCAGCGTCATAGGTTCCGGAGAAAAAATGATCGATTTCACTCCCATGCTAGAAAAGTTAGATTCCTATTTCTTCGCGACAACCGGAGTCCCCAGCCAATTACTCGGTTTCAGAGCAGATAACCTAAGCGCAATAACAAGGCAACTACAAACATATTACGATAACATCTTCGACATGCAAGAAAACGTTGCAGACTATCTAATTAATGACCTATACTGGCCGGAAATGACTACAGGAAACGTAAGTAATTTATCAAAGATTTATTTCAGCTACCCCAAACCAATGGTAGAACAAGAATCAAGAATTGCTACATGGATTAAATCAATGGGTGAGGCTGGGATTATAACCAAAAAAGAAGGAAGAGCAGCACTTGGTTACACCGGAGAACCACCAGCAGCTCCAGAAATCTTCCCTCCAGGGGCGGAAGAACCTCCAGGCGTTGATGGCCCTGACATAGATAAGAAACAGAATCAACAAACCCCGCCCGGAGTGCAGCAAAAGTGAAGATACCGAAAACCTTTCATCAAGTTTGGACATCATTAGGTGGGGAAGGAGATCCAGGGAGAATGCCCTCTGATTATAGGTATTATCAGAACACATGGAGAAAAAAACATCCAAACTGGGTACACATAGAATGGGGAGACAAAGATTTGTTCCCTTTAATTAATCAAGAAGCATATGATAATTCAACAACCTTTGCAGCCCGTTCCGACATACTTAGATTAGAAATAATATATAAGTATGGTGGCGTCTATGTTGATACCGATTTTGAGTGTTATAAAAATGTTGAGCCGCTCATACACAACACGGACTGCTTTATAGGCTGTGAATCAGAAGGAGTAATGACAAACGCACTTTTTGGAGCAGTTAAAGAACACCCCACAATAAAGAAGTTAATCGATGCCGTCCCCGAAAGTTTAAATACATATACACACTATCCCCCAAATATTACGACCGGTCCCGCGTTTTGGACTAGAACATTAGAGTATGACGAAATAACAATGTTCCCCCCAAAATATTTCTACCCTGTAGGCCCAGGAATACAAAGCCACAGAGACCAAGGGCGAGCATATCCGGACGCCTATGCGAACCACCATTGGGGAGGAAGCTGGACAAACTCAGAAACACAAGCCCTGTGGGCCAACTTTCAGCCAGAGTGGGAGGCCCTCTTAAAAAAGAAAGCCAACTCTCCCAACACAAAGGTTCATCCTCATGGGATCGAAAAAATATTCCATACAATCTGGATCGGAGGCGACCTTTTCCCCGAAGAATTCAGGCACTATCGCCAAACCTGGCTTAAACATCACCCTGACTGGACAATGATTTTTTGGGACGATGAAAATCTTCCAGTTAACTCTTTCTTTAATGAAAAATTATACAACAAGACCAAAGGATTGTCGTCAAAAGCCGATATTGCTCAATATGAATTATTATATAAATATGGTGGAGTGTATATTGATGCAGACTTCGAATGTTACAAAAACATAGAACCATTAATCCAGGATTGTAATGCCTGGGGATGTGGGGAAATGGATAGCATAATTAGCACAGGGATATTGGGGTTTAAAAAGGGGCACCCTATGTTACGAAAGATAATGAAAAATTTTGCCCCACATATGAAGAAGTATAAACATGAACCAGCAGACGTTACTACGGGGCCAATTTTCCTTACGGAAACAATCGGGGTAGACGCTATTAAAATGCTTCCGAGAGAATATTTTTATCCATATAGCTATTATGAGCAACATAAGAAGGGGAATATTTTCCCAGACGCGTATGCTGCTCACCATTGGGCGGCCAGTTGGATAAAATAAGTGTGGAGGTTCATTGTGAAAAACATAAGTATTATCTTACCCTACAAGTCGGACAACGGACAGCACGATATAAACTTTAACTATGTTTTTAATAGGCTAAAAGAAGACTTCCCTAAAGGTGAAATAATAGTTGGTGAAGATAGCCCCGGAAATTCATCATTTAACCGAAGTAGGGCCATTAATAGTGGGGTAAAAAAGTCGAGCAACGACATTATAATGATTCATGACGTCGACATAATTCTCCCCAAAGAAAATGTAAAACAAGGCATAAACTCTTTAAAAACTTATCCCATGATCTTTCCTTTTTGGCATTTTTGGCATTTACCAAAAACATTATCCCACAAAATTATTGCAGGAATGAAGTTTGATTATCACAAACTTTTAGAATATAATCTTCAAGAAGTTCACCCAGGCGGAACCAATGGGGGAGGCGCACAAATCATTATGAAGGATGCCTTTAATAGTATTGGGGGATATGATGAACGATTTGTTGGATGGGGTTGGGAAGACGTTTTATTCAATTTTAAAATGAAAGAAAAATACAAACCTGATGGCGAAAGTGACTGGGGGAAATGGCTTCCAAACAAGAATTTATTCCACTTATGGCACCCCCCAGCCCCCAAAAATATGGGAAACAAAGATCTCTACGACAAGCTTATCGAGGAATATTACAAATGAAATTTAAACTACAATATCAAGATATAATTATAAATAATAAGCTAATCCGAAAGGGCGATAGAGATTGTGATAGGCGTTATTCGGCCATGAAACCATTTTTAGAACGCTATAAACAAGATGGCCATTTTAATGTATTAGATTTTGGGGCTAATTGCGGATATTATACTTGGATGATAAAACAAGATTACCCAAATGCTCAAATAACAATGGTTGAAGGAAAAGAAATAATAAAAGATATATACGAATTAAATAACCAAGTTAAAGGGGTAAAATTAATAAATGAGTTTATACATCTAAATGAATTGAAGGAAATGGCGAAAACCAAACACTACGACCTTATACTGCTACTGAGCGTTTTACATCATTTTAACGAAGATGTCTTAGACGACTTAATAGATACATTTATACAAATGGGCACAACAGTATTGTTTGAAATAGATGAACCAGATCACCCTAACTATAGAAGATTGGAAAAGCCCGTGTATGAAGCTGTAATGAAAAAAAAACCAATACAAATAAATACATGGATAGATCTCGAAAGGCCAATGTATTATTATAGTAAGGATGAAATAGTTTTTAACACCCATGTAGAATCAGGAATGAATTTGGCCAACCAGCATACTTGGATGATAAATAACCAATTTGGGTGGTTTGGGCATACAAACCTCTATCCAGGAACATTAAATTTACGTTCCCAAAGACCAATTAACTTTTGCAAAAATCAGGCAGTAAAAGTAGCTATGGGTTATTTTATATTGCCCGCTTATTTAAACGGTTATCCTATATTTAGCATGATGAAAGATTTTTCTCCAAACTCTACTTTTATAGAAATATTATCCCCTAAAAAATTAAGACAAAAATTTTATTTAATGGACTCAGATCCAGTAACATTATCTTTTAAAAAAGATTTTATACGTGAGGGAAGAAATGGGTATCTCAATTGTAATATTATATGAGCCCAACGGGGACACAACAAGAGAAGACAATTTCAAGTTCACCCTTTCACATATGAAAAAAATGTTTCCTAAAGCCCAAATAGTTATCGCTGGAGACCCCAGTGAAGAAAAAGAATATTGCCGGGCCCACTCTATTAATCATGGTGTTAGTAAGGCGAAACAAAACAAGTTGATTATTATGGACTCAGACATCTACCTCGACAAAGAACCTATCGTTAAAGCACTAGAGATGTTAGACGAACACCAATTTGTTTTACCCTTCGGTCTAATTAAAGACATAACCCCAGTAATCTCTAAAAGACTTCTCGACGGGCAAACTGTCGATTATGAAACTCTTTTTTGGAACACTTATATGGACAGAGATATCAGAGAATGCCAGTGTGCCGGGGGAATGCAGATAATAACAAAAGAGTTATTTAACAAAATCGGCGGGTACGATGAGCGCTTTATAGGTTGGGGGTATGAAGACACTGCTTTTTGCTTTAAAGTTCGTAAAGAATTAGGAAACTACCCTATCCTTGAAGACACTGTTGGTTTTCATTTATACCATGAAAGAAATAATAA
>JAUYBK010000141.1 GCA_030693105.1 Methanobacteriaceae archaeon
TGTTAAGGCATTTGAAAGGCACTTACACCCTTCAATTTATAAAAGGATAATAAAAACCAATAAATTACTTCAGGAGAATTTGAATCCTGATAAATTTAGGGCTGAAGGCGGTTTAGACCTGGATACCTACAGTGCCCTACAAGAAAGATGGCAAGATCAAGAAGAACGTATTCAAGGAATAAAACAGGAATATAAAGCTAAATATGGTTCTTTAAAAAATATTCCTTCTTCCATTGGGCGCTGTAGAAAGATAGAGATGGTTGGTACAAAAAATGCTCTGGTTTTGTTAATTGAATTTGATGATATTAAACACACAGCTATTTATGATGATAATTATTTCAAAGATCTGCTTTTTTCTAAAGGAAAACAAAGTATGCGCGATTACTTTTTAGAAGCTTCCTGGAATCAGTTGGACATTAAAGGAGAAGTTAGTGATGGCTGGTATACTGCGGCCCATAATCGAGCTGAATATCTGGATAAATATCCGGTGAAAGGAAGTTATCCTAAAGCACAAAATCTGGTTAAAGAAGCAATTATACAAGCAAAAAATAGTAATAAGTTCGATTTCACCCATTTTGCTAATGATGATGGAAAAATCGACATGCTATTAGTGGTGTTTGCTGGTTCTGGTTTTGACACAAAACTAAATATTAATTACATCCGGCCCCATCAGGACAAATTAATAGAGCCCATTGAAGTGCAAGAGGGAATATGGGTGGATAGATACTCAATGAATCCGGAACTACCTGCCGATGATCTGGGGTGTTTTTGTCATGAGATGGGCCATTTATTAGGGCTTCCCGATCTCTATAAAGAAGGATACTCGCCAGTGGTAGGAAGCTGGTGTTTAATGGCTGTGGGTTGCTACAACAACAATAGTAGAACTCCTGCACATCCCAGTGCCTGGTGTAAGATACATTTAGGCTGGACTAAACCCAAACTAGTTGAAAAGAATTTACAAACATATGAGATACCAGAAATAATTAGGGAAAAAGAAATTTACAAGTTGGAGGTGGAAGGTTCTCAGGGAAAAGAATATTTTCTTTTGGAAAATCGCCAGCAGAAAGGATTTGATAAATATTTACCCGGCAGTGGGCTTCTGATTTGGCACGTAGATGAAGGGGTATGTGTACCCCAAGCTCCTAATTCGGATCCCAATCACTTTTTCCTTACCCTTAAACAATCCGATGGTAAAGAAGATCTTCAAAGTGATCGAACAGAATTATTTAAGAACCAGATGCTTGAAAAATTGCCAAAAGATATAGAAGGTGATTTAGGAGATCCTTTCCCAGGAATAACTCTTAATAGGACCTTTAACGATGAATCTCATCCTAATAGTCGATCTTACAAGGGTAAAAAATCATTTATAGAAGTTTTTTCCATTAGTGATTCTGAAGATGTGATGACTGCTAAGATGGGGATTCAAAAAATTTCCCATGGAAATAATATTCAGTTTAACTTTTCTGATGCGGCAGCGGAACCTAAAAAAGAGACAACAAAAAATTTCACACCATTACAGTTTATTATATGTAACTACCCTGCGCAGCCTAAAGGTCCTTACCAACAGGGGAAAGAGGATTATTTCGAAGATATTAAAAAAGAAATTGGGCTTGAAGATTTTCAGGATGGATATCGCCGTGGGTATCTCCATGGCTATCAGGAAGCCGTTAAGAAGGCGAAGAAGTAATCTCTATACTAACTTTTTTTTATTTAAGTTTAATTTATCATGATAATCAATTATCATGATTAATAATAATAAAATATATATAGAAAGACTAACTTAGTTATTATCACTCTTAAAAACGGCTTAAAATGGTGAACTAAGAATGTTACACGATACCTCAGTCCTTATGGACGAGAAAAGGGTTTTTGAACCTAACGAAGAAGTAAAAAAACGGGCCCATGTGAAAGATTGGGAAGCAGAAATAGAAAAAGGTAAGGACCTGGAGAAATACTGGGGAGAGAAGGCCGAACAGTTTGAATGGTTCAAAAAATGGGATAAAGTCCTGGATGACTCCAACAAACCTTTCTACAAATGGTTCACTGGAGGTAAGATCAACCTGGCCTACAACGCCGTAGACCGCTGGATCGAAACCGAAAAAAGAAACCAGATTGCCATTCTCTACGTTAACGAGCGGGGCCACGAGAGAAAGTTAACCTACTACGAACTTTACTTGGAAGTAAACAAGCTGGCCAACGCCCTTAAAAACCTGGGAGTCAAAAAGGGTGACACCGTTTCCATGTACCTACCCATGTGTCCCGAGCTTCTAATAGCTATGCTGGCTTGTAACAAGATCGGAGCAGTGCACAGTGTGGTTTACTCGGGTCTTTCGGTGGGGGCTGTTGTGGATCGTATGAACGATGCCAAGGTTAAAGTACTATTTACTGCCGACGGAACCTTCCGTCGCGGAAAAATCATCGACCTTAAAAAGATCTCAGACGAGGCTGTCAAGATGTGTCCCACCATCGAAACCATTGTGGTAGTCAAAAACACCGGAAACCCCATAGAAATATCCGAAATATCTGGAAGGGAAATATATTATGATAGATTAATTGAAGGAGAACCATCGGAATGCGAAGCTGAAAAAATGGATGCTGAAGACCCGTTATTCATGCTCTATACTTCGGGTAGTACGGGAAAACCTAAAGGAGTCCTGCACACCACGGCGGGCTATATGGTGGGCGTAGCCACCACCCTCAAGTACATCTTCGACATCCACCCCGACGACTTGTGGTGGTGCACTGCCGACATTGGTTGGATCACTGGCCACAGTTACATTATATACGGTCCGCTCCTCCTGGGGACCACCACCGTGGTTTATGAGGGGGCCCCGGACTATCCCGACCCGGGAATATGGTGGAAAGTCGTGGAAAAGTATGGGGTTACCAAGTTCTACACGGCCCCTACTGCCATTCGCCATCTGATGCGATTTGGGAACAAATACACTAACCTCTACAACCTTAACTCCCTGAAAATTTTGGGAACGGTGGGTGAATCCATTAATCCCGAGGCCTGGATTTGGTACTACAAGAATGTGGGAAAGGATAATTGTCCTATTGTTGACACCTGGTGGCAGACGGAAACCGGGATGCACCTCATATCACCTCTACCCGTTTCACCCCTGAAACCGGGCTCGGCTACCAAGGCCTTCCCCGGGATCGATGCCCAAGTGGTGGACGAAGACGGTAAAGAAGTGCCACTAGGAAAAGGTGGCTACCTGGTGATTAAAACACCTTGGCCATCCATGTTCCGTACTCTCTACCAAGATAAGGAACGGTTTCTTGAAGTGTACTGGAAGGACTTTCCCGGCTGTATCTATAAGTCGGGGGACATGGCCCGCCAGGACGAAGACGGGTACTTCTGGCTTCAAGGGAGATCTGATGATGTCTTGAAGATATCGGGACACAGAATAGGAACCGCTGAGGTTGAATCTGCATTTGTAAGTCATTTGGCAGTTGTAGAAGCAGCGGTTATAGGTAAAGACGATCCAATTAAAGGGGAAGTAATTAAAGCATTTTTAATATTGAAAGAAGGCAAAAAACTTGATTCACAACTAATTGATGAGCTAAAGCGGCATGTTCGTCATGAATTAGGACCTGTTGCTGTTGTAGGAGAAATAGTTCAAGTGCAAACCCTTCCCAAAACACGTAGTGGAAAAATTATGAGGAGGGTGTTAAGAGCAAGAGAAAAAGGAGAAGATGTAGGAGATACATCCACACTGGAAGAGTGAACAAAAAAAGAGTGATAAGAGTTTAAGTGCTAACTTAATTTATAAATTTTTAATGAGGAAGATTAGATGAATTCAAATCCAATAGACAGAAAAGCTGAGAAAATGTCTGAAGTAGATATAGAAGTAGTATCTTTAGATGTAAAGAAAATTATGTTAGCTACAGATGGTTCCTCACCATCTGTTGAGGCTATTAAATATGCTGTGGCACTGGCGAAACTTTTACAAGCGGAATTAGTAGCCCTATATGTTGATGAACAATTTGCTCTGCTGCAAGAGGAAAAATATGAGGAGGAGCTATATGAGGGTGTGAAACATTCAGCAGCTGGACTTCAAGTGGCACAATGGTATGGCGAGAAGAATGGAATTGAAGTAAAAACCATATTAAAACAAGGAAGTGCACCTAAAAAAATTATAGCTACTGCCAAGGAGGAAGAAGCAGATTTAATAGTGATTGGTACTACTGGAAGAACTGGTCTAAAAAGAATAGCAATTGGGAGCGTAGCTGAAATGGTTATGAAAGCTGCCCATGTTCCGGTAATGGTAATAAGAAATTTTAAGGTGAGATCATGACCGATAAAAAAAATAAGGAAACTGATACTGGTGAATTAATTGCAACTAATTTCAAATTAAGCGTGTCATTAGGGATTATTTTCCTTATAATATTACTGATGATCCCCATATTGAACGAATTTGCAAAAAATTTTATGTTAACCGATGTTTTTGGAAATTTTACAGTGACCTACATCTACACCGCCATTCTGGTATTTGTAATAGGCTGGATAATACCCTTGTATTACACCTTAAAAACTGATAAACGGGAGGAAGAATATAATGATGACGGATAATCCTGTGGCTATTGCCCTGGTCCTATTGATAGTGTGCATTAGCGTAGGTGTCACCATATTCTCAAGAAGATTTACCAGAACAACTGCAGATTTTTATGTAGCCGGAAGAGGTATTAGTGCAATTCAAAATGCATTTGCATTATCTGGCGATTATATGAGTGCTGCAACTTTTTTGGGTATAGCTGGACTAGTTTGGCTTTATGGATATGATGGTATCTGGTATTCTGTCGGCTTTTTTGGTGGCTGGGTATTGCTACTACTCTTTCTAGCAAGTCCTATACGAAGGTTTGGAGCATACACTGTCGCTGATTTTGTATCAGGTAGGTTTCATTCGAAAAAAATAAGACTCGTTGCGCTTATAGGCACTATCCTAATATCCGTATTTTATATAGTTCCACAAATGGTGGGAGTAGGAGAGATTCTTGTTGTTCTACTTGGTTGGGACTATACCATGGCAGTTGTAATTGCTGGTCTTCTAATGACGATTTATGTGGTTGTCGGCGGTATGAGGGCTACTACTTATAACCAGATTATTCAGTGTGTGATTCTATGGACCGCTATGTTTGTTATTATAGCACTTACGCTTCAAAGATTTGAA
>JAUYBK010000146.1 GCA_030693105.1 Methanobacteriaceae archaeon
ATTCCTATTTGGCTGGGCCCCAGAAAAAGGTAAAAAAGGAGATCTGATGTTCGTCCAACACATGATTTCTTCTTTAAACCGAGACGGTAAAATGGCAGTAATTATGCCCCACGGAGTCTTATTTAGAGGTAGTGCCGAAAAAGAAATAAGATCTGGAATAGCGGAATCCAGAATACTGGAAGCTGTTATAGGCCTTCCCTCTGGCTTATTTTATGGAACTGGGATACCCGCCTGTGTTCTAGTGATTAATAAAAATAGAACCGATGATAAAGAAAAAGTTCTCTTCATTAATGCCGATAGGGAATATAAAGAGGGTAAAAATCAGAACAAACTTCGACCAGAGGATATTGAAAAAATAACCTATGTCTATAAAAATAAGATTGAATATCCTAAATACTCCAAGCTGGTAAGTATAGATGAATTAAAAGAAGAAGATTTCAACCTTAATATTAGAAGATATGTGGATAATTCTCCAGATCCGGAACCACAAGATGTAACCGCCCACATTAAAGGTGGAGTCCCTAAAATAGAATGGAACAAAGAATTATTAGATACCTATTCCATCCAATCAGACCTTATATTCGAAGAAAAGGATGAAAACTACTGGAACTTCAAAGATATAACTGAAAAATCCCAGATAAAAGAAAAACTAGAAGAAAGTCCATACTTCATCGATACAGATAAAAAAATGCAGAATTTAATCAACAAATGGTTTTCACAATACTCAGAGGACATTAAATTACTAATAGAAGAAAAAAACGTTCCCCAACTATTAGATGAAGGCTTTGATTTAATAAAAAACATTCTAAAAGACACTACAGTCTTAGATACCTTCCAAATAAGGGGCCTATTCATAAACTGGTGGAATGAAAACAAATTCGACCTCAAAACCATAAAAGAAAGCGGATGGCAACAGGCATTAATATCCAATTTTGATCTAGACAGTGCCAATGAAGACGGAAAAACAGCAAAAGAAGTAATTGATAAAAACATAAAACAGGTCGAATACTTCTTTAAAGATGAATTTAAAACAGAATTTAGTCAAATAAATGAACTAAAGACTCAAAAAAAGCCTCCTGCGGCTAAAATTAATAAAATCAATTCCAGAATTATAGATAAACTGGAAAATCTTTTAGAGAATATATCTGATAAAAAATCTCAAAAATTAGTTTTAATGAAAATGCAAGATTCGGGCCAGGACATTCTAAATTCTTATTTAACCAGACAGAAACAAATAATTATTTCCTATTTTGATAATCTCTGGGATAAATATGGAGTTGCTTTAAAAACCTTAGAAAAAGAAAGGGATGAATTTACTCAAGAACTTAACGAATATTTAGGGGAATTGAGTTATGAATAAATTGAATAATTGGTCTGAAAAAGAACTAATTAAATTACTAATCAATATTGAGAGCGGCTCGAGACCATCAGGAGGCGTAAGTTTAGATTCTGGTACCATACCTAGTTTTGGTGGAGAAAATATAATACAAAGTGGAGGAATATCATATTATCCTGTGAAAAAAATTTCAAATACTTTTTTTAAATCTCTTAAGAAAGGTATTTTGAAAGATAAAGATGTATTAATCAATAAAGATGGTGCAAATACGGGTAAATGCGGTATATATTCCTCAAAACATTATAAAAGAGCGGCAATTAATGAACATTTATTTATTTTAAGACCTCATAACGAAAAGATAACACCAGAATATCTTTATTACTATTTAACTTTTGAAAAAGGTCAAAAAAAGATTAAAGACAAAATTACTGGTTCGGCACAACCAGGAATCAATTCTAAATTTGTTAAAAATTTTTATATTAAATTGCCAAAATCAATCCAAGAGCAGCAAAAAATAGCCTCAATTCTTGAAAATGTTGATAATATTATTGATAAAACCCAAGAAATCATTGAAAAATATGAAATGATGAAACAGGGTTTAATGCATGATTTATTCACTAAAGGAATAGATGAAAATGGAAAAGCTCACACAGAATTTAAAGATTCTGTATTAGGTGAAATTCCTAATAATTGGGATGTCAAGCCTCTTAAAGACTTGATTGAGATAGAGCATGGTTACGCATTTAAAGGAGAATATTTTACAGATCAACTAACAGATTATATTTTATTAACGCCTGGAAACTTCCATATTAAAGGAGATCTTTATTTTAATGAAAGAAATATTAAATATTATTCCGGTAGCTTTCCCCCTAAATACATTCTAAAAAATGGGGATTTGCTTACAGTTATGACCGATTTAACTAAAGAAATGGCAATTTTGGGCAATACGGTTATTTTAGAAAGTAAATATAACATATTACATAATCAACGAATTGGAAAGATAATAATTAAAGATCCTAAAAATATTTTTGATAAGTATATTCTCACTTTAATGAATACACATTATTGTAAAGACGAAATCCAAAAAACTGCAACAGGAACCACTGTAAGACATACCGCTCCAGAAAGGATATACAACGCATTAGTCCCGATTTGTAGCTATGAGGAACAAAAGAGAATTGCTAATTTATTATTATCTATTGAAAAAAGAATTCAGACAGAATATAAATATTCAAAT
>JAUYBK010000157.1 GCA_030693105.1 Methanobacteriaceae archaeon
TGTGTTGACTATTAATCATATCCGCTGCTTCCGAGAGTAAATTTAAAAGTTTAGCCCCAAAACAGGAACCCCCTACGGTAGCCATGACAATGGTCTGTGACGAGTCAAAACCAGATTTTTCACGGAGTTCTTGCCGGGTAGGCATTAGATTAGGGTCTTTTTTTAGTAGCGGGCCAGTGTAGGTTACTTTTTCCTTTATTTTTGGCGGGATAATTTGGGATCCTTCAATATCCGGGATAATGATGGCCCGGGAAAGATTAGAAGCATCACTTATGAACCTCTGCAGCCCATTTTCCAGGTATTCCATGGTACGGTCCTGGGGATAGACTTCCGAAAAGTTAAAGGTTAACTCGTTGGTAATTAGAACGCAGGGAACTCCCAGAACTTTACAAGTTATGGGAACCGAGTAATGAGAATCAGAAACCACCACTTGCGGTTGAAACTCTTTTATTATTCTTGACTCACTGTATATGCTCCTTAAAAAGGTAAAAGGAGCATCAATAGATTTTTTAGCAGTATATTTAAGGTTAAATTCACCGGCACCGCCGTAAAACCGTATTTCAGGAATTTTAACTACTTTAAATTCAGTGAATTCCGTAAGAAAATCATAACCCGCACCATAACTGGCGAAAAGAACTTCACATCCTTTTTCTTGTAATTTCTGAGCCACTGCCAGGGAACGGGAAGCATGCCCCATTCCAATACCGCAGGGTATGAAGAGTACTCTCATGGTAAGAATAGTTCCTATTTATAATTAGATGGTTCATTATGGTAATTAAGAGTAATTGTAAAGCCCCCATTGAAGAGAATGATCCATAAGTTAATAATTAAAACAGCAAAAAAATTAGGTTATTAATTATCAAAAGCAGATTAACCCTGATTTCTTCTAGAATCTGCTTGTTAAACCGTTATCTCCATCAACCACTTCCCGGATAACCTCCCTCAGATTATAATTTCTTAGTCCTGATTACGACCCTATTTTTTTCTTGTGTGAAGAGAAGTAGTGGTTAAGGGGATTGATCCCGGACAAGTATATGTTGATACCTGCCCTATTTTTTGGACCAATAGCAACATTTATTAAGTAAGAGTTAAAGAAGACAATATTGGTTACGAATATATAAATATGTGGAGGTGAAAAGCATGGAGTTTTTAAAAGACGAAGGTGGACAAGGCGCAGCTGAATACATACTCTTATTCGGTGGTGTAATAGTAATCGCAATAGCAGCACTACTTATCTACAACGCCTACTTCAGAGGATCCAGCGGCCTACAAGCCACCCAAGACATAAACAAAGTAAGAGGCAGCGTCGTTCCAACCCAGCCATAGACGCAAAAAACCCCTCTTTTTTTATATTTTTTAAACTGTTAAAGAGGAAATTATAAAAAGTGATGGTGAAAGGCATGGAGTTTTTAAAAGACGAAGGTGGACAAGGCGCAGCTGAATACATACTCTTATTCGGTGGTGTAATAGCAATCGCAATAGGATCACTACTAATCTACAACGCCTACTTCCAAGACAACCTTCATATATCAGCATCCCAAGACATAAACACAGTAAGAGGCAGTACAAAAAATGTATAAGAGATTTTATTCATTATTTGTTTATTATTGCAACCTGTAAAATTTATATAATATCAGAGAGAAAATCAATAATGACTATGATAAATAATATTTTTAGGGATGAAAATGGGCAAATAAGTGCCGAGTTGATCTTGCTTATTGGTGTTCTTCTAATCATCGTGATAGTTGCTGGAGGTTTTATTTTTGGAATTACTACATCAATCGCAGGTAACATCACGCAGGTAGTAGATACCGCACGGGATAATGCTATTAATAAAATTTAGAAAAAATTTCTTATTTGTTAAAATAAAGGTTCCCAAACAATAGTCGTATTATTTTTGTAGATCGATTTGAAATGTTCTGTATTCTTTTTCAAAAGGAAAAGTTTTATAAATAAAGAATTTTCGAATTTTTTATCCATAACTACTACCCTACCTTCATCCATCAGAAGTACAACCATTACATTGCTGTTGTTTTTTAGATACCTTTTTGAAACTAGTCCATTTTTTGTAGTGATAATCAGGGAAGGTACTTTTCCATTATAAGTAATATTTCCAGTTTCAAGATCCCCTCTAACACCATTGGTAGTGTTGATAACTTCATCGTTTTGATTTATACGCCCAAAGTTGTAAGTATAATCCCCCGGTTGAACTTTTTGAAAGTCCCAACCTCCAAAATAAAACACCCAAAAAGACTTATCAATCATTTCATCATTGGTCAAAATAACAAATGCAGCCGGTTGTGGAGTATGAGTATAGTTCAATACTTTATCTGTTTCTTGATTTGTCAAATGATACCTATTGACCAGAATTGATCTGGCGATATTGTTATCAACCCCCAATATATGGTTGAGAATCTCCACAGTCTGTGAGGTGTTTCCCGTGTATTCATCAAGTGTCAAAGTAGCCAAATCCCCACTGCTGGACAACATACGAAAAATACCCAGTGATAAAGTCTCATCATCCGTGAAAAACGCCCTTTCAATCCAGTATTCCCGCATGGTACCGGGAGACTTAGATCCATAGGGATAAGCACTATCGTAGTTTCTTATGGGAAGTGTTTCAATATATGCCATTCTACCATCTAAAGGCACCGGACGGTTGGCAATACCAGTTAAAAAATGGCCATAGCTCCAGCTAGATATTACCACGGTCGCAGGGGATGTATTGTTGTTAATCCATTCTGCAGCATTCCATAAATCATCATTAGCAGCAGATATTACTGAAACACCCGTATTTACAGCCCATAATGAAGATAAAACCACTATTATCAAGATTGAAGTGACTATAACTTTATAAAAATACTTCTTTTGACGAAACATACCGAATTTATTAAGTATATCCAAATAATCCACACAAATACCAATCAGTATTCCAGAGCTAATAACTAAAGGAGGTATGATAAATATTATAAATCTCGAACCTTTATTTAATGCTATAAATCCAACTATTGTCCATAAAATTAAAAATAAATAAAAAAACCAAGTCATCTTATCCAAATATAGTTTTTTAAATTTTTTGTTAATTAAAATCCTAAAAATCCAAATAAACCCGAGAATACCGGCAAAGAAACTAAATCCCGCCCCTAAAATAATTTTTTCAATGGAAGGTTTGTCTAATTCAGATACAGACATATATACATCCGGCCAGGGACTCCAGGGCCCGTTTAAATCAGATATCTTTATCAAATCTAAAGGAACATAAACGAGTTTTATTAGATTTAAAAATCCAGTGCATAATGTCACGAAAATTAAAGTAACAGCCACAAAGGCAAAAAGAGTGTATGCAAATTTTTTTACATCCTTTCTTTTTATTTTACACCAGAAAGCGTACAAAATACTAAAGGATACCAACATGTAAAAATATAATTGCCAGCCAGGCCAGGCCAGGGCGAAAATAAACATGAAAAAAGCCGATAAAACTGATATTAACAGACCTTTTCTTAGGTTAGGGGTATGAATGGCCTCCATAAAAAGCCACACTACTAAAAGGGGCATTAAAATATTGAACATGTCGGTGTCAAACCAGCCAGGAACTGTCCTAAGAAAATAATACGGGGCTAAAACCATGATAAACCCGGCAGCAGCAGCCCCATAATCATTGGTGTATTTACGAACCATGAAATAAGCAACTACTCCTGCTAACGGAGCAATGAAAGCAGGAAGCCAGAAACAGACTACTAAAAGCGGTATTTCACTGAAAATATTAACAAGATAGTAGAAAAATGCAGTTAAATAAACAATTAAAGGAGGATAGTCCAGTGGGACCCCAGGAGGATAGTAAGAGTGAGTATCCCACTCTCTTCCATTGATGATCTTGTCTCCCAGATAGCCGTGATCAATGTAATTTTTAGTCAAACGGTAGTTGTAATACGAGTCCAACTCGTACATGTAAGGGAGTCCATTCTGGTCCTGATAAAACTGTCCTTCAGGTGAAGTAGCGTTAGGATGTACAGATTCAACTCGGATAAGGAAACCTACCATAAAAATTAACAATACTATTCCCAACTGTATCAGGAGTTCCTTTCTGGACATTTCAACACCATTAAACTTCATTAATTCCCCATATTGCAGTTCTATTGTTTTCATAAAGTATTTTAAAATTGGGGGAGTTATTTCTCTCTAATACCAGTTTAGTAAAGGTGGAATTTTCAAAATGTTTGTCTATTACCACCGATCTTCCCAGATCAAGCAATAATACCACTATAAAATCACTTTTTTGGTCGAAGTAACGCTTTTCAATTGTTTTATTTTTTATCATGATAATACCGTATGGTATTTTATCATTCCAAGTTGAGTTCCAGGTTTTTAAATCCATGTTAAACCCATCGTCGGTTTTGAGTGAATTTACATCTACTTCTATATTTCCATAGGAATAAAGGAAGTTTTTGAGCTTTTGCTGATTAAAATCCCACTCTCCACTGTTTAACATCCAATAACCTGCACCAATCATGTAATCGTACGTTACCAGGACCCATGGTGCTGTTTTCGCAGGATGAGTATACTTTAGAACTTCCTCAGACTCGGCACTAGTCATTGTATAATTTTTTAGTAGGATAGTTCTGGCTGTTTCTTTTTCGACGCCCAATATTTGATTAAGGATTTCAACACTTTTAGTGGTATTTTGGGTGATTTCATCCAGTTTTAACCCTGCTTGATCCCCACTAGAAGTTAACATGCGAAAGATTCCAAGGGATAATGTTTCATTACTAGTGGAAAAGGCATGATTTATCCAATACTCCCGCGAGGTACTGGGGGATTTAACACCGTATGGATATCCGCCACTCCAATTACGGGTAGGAACGGTCTCCACATAAGCCAGGCGTCCATCAAAAATTACTGGCCTATCAGCTATGGTTGAGAAGAAATGGCCATACACCCATGATGAAATCACTACCGTGTTGTTGGGGGTATTATTATGGATCCATTCTCCAGAATTCCACATGTCATCATTCATGGTAGGTTTTAGATCAATGTAATTATCATAAATGATGAATAAAGAGGGTATTGTAACCAGAACAACCATTAATACTGGAATTAAACAATTTAGATGCCATTCGTGTTCTTGACTAAAATGATCAGCAATCCAACCTACCAAAATACCAGATATTATTGCCAAGGGAGCGATTAATAATATTAAAAATCTTATACCCCCCAAAAGTGCTAAAAGGCCGCTGAAAGTCCAGAATAGTATAAAAAAATAGATTAATCTCTTATTTTTAGGTATTGATTTTATTAAACCCTTTGATCTTTTAGTTAATAGCATCAACAGAATTCCAACCAGGAGTACAATCAATAAACCGGGTACTGTGCCAATCACGATGTCAATTAAAGATGGTTTCTGCAGTTCTGAAATCATTGGATATATATTTGGCCAGGGAGCCCATAAACTGGATGTAGATAGAACAGAAAACTGACTAAAAGCCATGATAATCTTTATAATATTCAAAAATCCATTGAAAGCTGCTATTAAAATAATGGAACTGGCAAAAAATATTCCTGATGTGTATAAAAATTTTTTTAATGGTATTCCTTTTATTAGGGCAACCATGCTGTAGATAATGCAAAAAAATAAAATTAGATAAAAAAGGTACTGCCAGCCGTTCCAGGCCAGGGAAAATAAGAACATGAAGATGGCAGCTAAAGTAGAAAAAAATAACTGATTTTTAAGATTAGTACTTTCAATAGCCTCCCAAAAAAACCATACAACGAGTAGGGGAAAGACTAGATTAAAAATGTCCGTGTCGAAAAACCCCGGGACAGTCCTTATATAATATATGGGAGCTAAGACTAGGAGTAATCCGGCTGCAAGAGCACCGTAATTGTTGGTAATTCTTTTAACAAATAGATAACCTATTATCCCTGCTAAGGGAGCTATGAAAGCAGGTAACCAAAAACAAACCCATAAAAGTGGAATTTCACTAAAAAGATTAACTAAATAATATGTAAAAACCGATAAATACGCAATCAGGGGCGGATAATCCAAGGGAACACCAGGAGGGTAATAGGAATGAGAATCCCATTCAATTCCATTTAATTTTTGGTCACCCAAATAACCATGATCTAATAAATTCCGAGTTAAACGATAATTATAGTATGAATCCATGTCATGCATGTAAGGGAGGCCGTTTTGGTCCTGAAAAACTTGATCTTCCAAGGAAGTAGGATCAGTATGGAAATTGTCTATCCTAACTATAAACCCAACCAAAAATATTAATAAGATTATTCCCAACTGTATCAAGATTTCCTTTCTGGACATTTTAAACCTACTAAAATCTTTTGTAAAATACAATATAACCAAAGCGAATTTTAAATTCCGCAACTTGCTGGTAATCCTTTAAATCGTAATGTCTATGATTTGATTAAACTAGTAATTAAATCAGATTCTATAATTGAATATTTATTTTTCATAGGAAATCCTATTGGATACTTTGCATTTTATAGTAAATTCTATTGGTTTTTTTGAAAATTATATATTAATTACTTTTAATATTATAAAGCATGGAAGTTTCTGTGATCATTCCCATGTACGATGAGGAAGAAAACGTCATCAAAACATTACAGGAAGTGAAGAATGTATTGGAACTTTATGACCAATACCAAATTCTTGCCGTAGATGATGGTAGTTCTGATAATACATTGAAGTTGCTAAACGAGTATGCATCCAAAAATCCTGAAATAAAAGTTTTAAAACATCCAGTAAATATGGGGATGGGCAAAGCCTTGAGAACAGGTTTTGAAGAAGCTGAAGGTGACGTTGTTATTACTCTAGACGCAGACCTAAGTTATGATCCTAATTATATACCGTTACTGGTTCAGACACTTCAAGAAGAAAATCTGGACCTGGTTATTGGATCTCAGTACATGGAAGGGGGAAAGACAGAAGATATACCTTTCTTAAGACTCTTTGTTAGTAAGATGGCAAATAGAATTGTGGGTTATGCCATGAGTGACAATATCAGTACTGTTACCGGTATTTTAAGAGCATATCGAAAGGAGGTTCTTGACTCCATTGAACTTGAATCTACTGGGACTGAAATAAACCCAGAAATCCTTTCTAAATCCATAGCATTGGGTTTTAAAATTAAAGAGATACCTGTAACTCTCAAAGGACGAGAATTAGGAGAATCTAAAGTACAGTTTAGATCTACCACCATTTCTCATCTTTTTTTGACATTCTACGAAAAACCTATGATTCTTTTTGGATTTGTGGGCTTATTTTTATGTTTTATAGGAATAATTTCTGCAATATATCTTTTTTATTTGTATTTAATAGGACAATTAGACCCTACGCGGCCACTGATGATCTTCATGGTCTTGATGATAATTTCAGGGATACAAATAATTATTTTTGGCTTCGTATCGACCCAGATCAGTCTTTTGAGAAGAGAGATCTACATTGTTCAGAAAGAGAATAAGCTGCTTCGGAAAAAACTGAAATGAATAATTTTTGGTGCGTTTATGATTCCCCGAGTTTCTATTGTTATTTTAAATTGGAACGGTTGGGAAGACACCATCGAATGTTTAGAATCAGTATATCAAATTGAATATTCTAATTTTGATGTGCTTCTGGTTGATAATCATTCAGAGGATGACTCTCTGGAACAAATTAGAGCCTACTGCTCTGGAAAATTGGAAGTAAAATCTGATTTTTTCGATTATAATTCTGATAATAAACCCCTCAAAGTCGAAGAACATGGTGATGATGAAGGTTTGCAAAATGTTGACAAATCTGATCTTATAATCATAAAAAATGATGAAAACTATGGTTTTCCTGGTGGAAACAATGTTGGAATCAGATTTGCTCTTGATAATTTAAATCCACACTACGTACTGCTTCTGAATAATGACACCGTAGTTGATAAGAAGTTTTTAAATGAACTAGTCAATAATGGTGAATCTAATAAAAAAATTGGAATCATAGGCCCCAAGATATACTACTATAATGAAGCTGACGTTATATGGAGTGCAGGGTGCAGAATTTCATGGAAACTTGCTAGAGGTATTCAAATAGGCAGCGGTGAATTGGACCAGGGCCAGTATGATGATGAAAGAAAAGTAGAATACATCAGTGGATCTGCCTTTCTTATTAAAAAAGAAGTTATTCGTAAAATTGGCCTGATGGACGAGAACTACTTTTATATTTTGAAAAAAAACCGGATTTTCATGAGAAATGGGCTAAAAAGAGTGATTATTGGATTTTTGTGTGCTATGAGGTTTTACGTGCCATTATACTACCAGTATCTTTGAGTATTTATCACAATAATTTTAATTTATTTGAAGCATATTATAAATGTTTAATCGACTTTAAATGAATAAAAAATAGCAGATGGTGATTATATGGATAAACCTTTAGTTTCAATAATAACACCAACTTATAATCATGAAAAATTTATAAAAAAGTGCATTGAGAGTGTATTGTCACAAAGTTACCCTCATTGGGAGCAATTAATAATTGATGATGGTTCTACCGATAAAACAGAACAGATTATTAAAGAATACTCAGATGAAAGAATAAAATATTTTAAGCAGAAGAATAAAGGGATATGGCGATTAAATGAGAATTATAATAAAGCTTTACAGTATTCAGAAGGCCAAATTATTGCAGTTTTAGAAGGTGATGATTATTGGCCTAAAAAAAAATTAGAAACGCAAATTTCAACATTCAAAGACCCAAATGTTGTTTTGAGTTGGGGAAAAGCTGTAATAGTAAATGAAAAAAATGAGATTATAGGTTATTATCCAAATAGTTTTGAAAGGTTTAAGAAATTGGAGAGTAGTGAAGCATATAAGAATTTGTTTTTTGGAGATTTTATTCCCGCATGCACAGTAATGTGTAGAAAAAGCGTGTTAAATGAGATAAATGGATTTATTCAACCAAAAAACATTCCATTTGTTGATTATCCTACATGGCTAAGTTTGGGTGCGAAAGGTAAACTTGCATGTGTTGATGGGTTACTGGGTTTTTTTAGGCATCACAATAAACAAATATCATCGACAATGGTTTTAGAAATGTTTAAGTCAATGCAATATTCAATTCAGTTCTTCAAAAATATGGATAAGCCAATTAGAATGGGTATTCGTGACTTGATAAGATATGATATAAATCAAATTCAACACAATATTTCCTATTATAAAGAGAATAGATCATTAAACAAGAACAAGGAGAATAAGTCAAATTCGAAGATTAATATAAATATCTCGTTTTCAACGTTATTCATATTGTTTCTAAGAATATATTTTGCTTTTAAAACAAATACATCATGGACTATGATCATTATTAGAAATAAGATAAAAAAATTAGCCATATGATTTAAGAATCAATGAACTCATTAATATGAAAATTATCAACATCCTACATCACTCTTTATCTCCATATAACAAAGAAGCTGATCCGCTTTTTTATGAAGATGCCTGGCATATTGGAGTAGCAAAGGGAGTAAAAAAATATACTAATCAATATGATTTAGAGTGTTGGCGTCCGGAAAGGAATTTGAAAAAAGAACAGACTAGAACAGAAGATGGTATAACTCATAGAATTTTTCCTTCGAATTACTTTTTAAAGTTTGAAAACTCCCCTTTACTTTTAAACAGATTAAAAGCATCCTATGATGAAGAAATAATTGTTCATCTACACGGAATAGTCTATCCATTTAGTTATATGATTTTAAGTGCTCTGAATAAAGAGATCCCAATTATTGGTCAGTCACATGAGGCTTCTTCTACACTATCTAATGCTATTTTTAAAAAAAAAGTTCCTAACCGTTTAAAAACATTAGGGAAACCTATTATTTCTTTAGAACGTTTATTTCAAAAAAAAATGCTTTCTAAAATTGACTATTTTTTCTGTTTAAACGAAGAAGAAAAAACAGCGTTCTCAAAATTTGGTAAATCCATTATTCAACCCATGGGGGTTGATTTTGAAAGATTTAAACCCATAAAAAAAGAGGAAGCGCTTAAAATTACAGGATTGGATAATCTCAGATACATCATTTACGTTGGTAGACTTGACAAGCGGAAAGGTTTAGAATATTTACTAAAAAGCTTCAAAAAAATTCTAGAAAAGTATGATAGAAAACTTATTTTAGCAGGAGAAGGTCCATTCAAAAAAAAATTAATTTCATTAAGCAAAAATTTGGAGATTTATGATAAATTGATATTTTTAGGGCATACAAAAAACTCAAAATTACCCTATTATTACAACATTTCTGATGTGACTATATTTCCCAGCACAATTGAAGCCTATTCCATTGTACCCATAGAATCATTAGCTTGTAAAACCCCTATAATAACAACTAATGTTGGAGCTATTCCAGAAATTACTAAAAAATTTAAAACTGGTTCAATTATTATACCTCATAATAACATTGATGCAACTTTTAAAGCCTTTGATACAATTAATTCAAATATTAACAATATAAAAATCGATAGAAAAAATGGAGAGAAATTTTATGATTGGAAATCTATAATAAAAAATACGGTGAACATTTACGAAGAGCTTTACAAAAAATACTATGAATGAAAATTTATAGTATACAGAGTTCTTAACACGTGACATAAACCAAACAACAACCTAAAATAACCTAATAAGCATTTCCCACAACCTAAAAAGAATCTATAAAGAAAATCAAACCAAGATAACCATACAAAATCAACAAAACACATAAAAAAAAGGATATTTAAAAAAAATTCAAAACTCAATTCATGAAACAGCCTCACCTTAGACTTTATTTATTCCTCTTCTTTTTTTGCTACGAAAAAGAAGGTGAATGAAAATAAGTTTGGCCATTTCATTCCAATGAAATGAAAGAAGTTAGGAAATCTAGAATAATCCCCAAAAGTGATATCAAATTCAACTATTTTTAATCCTGCTTCAATAAAGAGTTTAGTGGCACTATCCTTACTGAAAAATCTGAGATGGCCCCTATTTAAGATTCCCTCATCTTGATAATTGAAATTTCCAAACAAAAGACTTATTCTTATTCTCCAATTGGTTATATTAGGGATTGAAGCTACAATGCTTCCGTCATCTTTAAGATATTTCTTAAATCTAATCAATACATTTTCAGGATCCCTTAAATGTTCCAAAACATCGGCAAAAATAATATAATCAAAATAATTCTTATAAACACTGCTTAATTCAATTGACTCCACATCCCCCACAATTAAATGCTTATAATATTTTCTAGCTTTTTTAGCTCTTTTTTCATCAAACTCTATGCAAAATACATCACAATAATTAAGATTTAGCATTTGTGCTAATTTACCATACCCACATCCCACATCCAAAACCTTTTTATTGTTTTGGATAAGATTTGAAATTTTAAGATGTATTGGATTTGGTTGTGATTCTTGATTTTCCATAAAAACCCCTATATCTAATTATTTATTCATTGATTATATCACTAAATCCTTCTTTTTTGTTATAATCAAAAATTGAAATGCTAATAAATTCGACCATATTTTACCGATTTTGTAGAAAACCTTGGCAAAATTATTTAAATCTCCCACAGTCACATCAAATGAAACAATTTCCATATTTGCTTCAGAAATTAGTTTTTTTGCACTTTTAACATTGAAAAAACGTATATGCCCCCAACCTAATAAACCCTGATCATTATATTCAAAATTTCCCATTAATACATTAAATCGAATTCTCCAGTTAGAAATATTTGGTAAAGATACAACAACGCGCCCATCGGCTTTAAGATATTTCATAAATTTAAACAATACCTCCAATGGTTGTATCAGATGCTCTAAAACATCGGCAAAAATAATATAATCAAAATAATTCTCATAAACACTGCTTAATTCAATTGACTCCACATTACCTACAAAAACTTTCTGACAATGAGTTTTTGCTTTTTGGGCTGTTTTTTCGTCAATTTCAATCCCAACAACTTCACAATCGTTCGAAACCATTTTTTCTGCCATAAACCCCCCTGAACATCCCACATCTAGAACTTTTTTGTGCTGTCCGAAGTCGAACAACTTTTTGATTTACGCTGAAGATATTGGTATTAAACGAATCGTATTGCCACATTTAAATCTCTCTTACTTTTATTAAGGATTAATTTTCCCTTATGATAAATAAATTTGGATATAACTTTTAGAAATTATTTTCCAACTAAATTGCTTAGCAATTATTGAACAAGAAACTGATATCTTGCTTCTTAGGGGTTCATCATCAATCAACTCTAAAATCATCGATGCAATCATATTAACATCTTTCTCTTGGATTAACATTCCAGTCTTACGATCATTTATTATATCCAGTATCCCCCCCACATTGGACCCCATAACCGGTAATCCACAAGCCATTGCCTCCAATAAAACCACTCCTAATCCTTCCGTATTCCCCTGGGAATCGACGATAGAAGGAAGGACAAAAACATCCGAAGAGTTGTACAATACCAATAGCTCTTCATCCGAAACGTTTTTTAGAATTTCTACGTAATCTTCCAGGTCTAAATCAGTTATCAACTTTTTAAGTTTCTCCTCCAGAGGCCCCGAACCCACTATCTTCAATCTGACATCATCTCGGTCTTTTAATATCTCTTTCACAGCCTTAATAAGATACTCGTGACCTTTCCTTTCAATCAAGTACCCTACAGAAAGGATTTGGAACACATTCGCATCTTTAGGAACTTCAATATGGCGGAAAAAGTCAGTGTCGACTCCAAATGGAATTATTTCAAATTCTTCTCTTTTGAGACCTATATCTACACATTTCTCCAATGTTGCTTTACTAATTGCAATAGGTTTAGAAGAACCATTTATAAGTCCCCGCAGAGCAAATTTCATACGATACAATCCGGCCAAATAAACCTCTTCACCATATACAGTACATATATAAGGTATTTTAAAGACTTTTTTTAGAAAATAAGCACCTAAACCATTAGGAATTGCCCAGTGAACATGCACCACATCCACATCCCTTAATCGCATCATCGAATAAACCACGTTAAAAAAAAGAAAAGTCAAAACCTGAAACTTAATTAACCACCCCTCTTTAACATTATCGATCATCCCGGAACGACCAGCCAACTTCTCAAACCGTTTAGGATAAAAATAATGAAATTTCTCTACTTGAACACCATCCATCTCATACTTACTTTTACCACCAGTATGTGGAGCCAAAACCTGCACCTCATGCCCATCTTTAGCTACTTCCCGCATGAGCCTGTGAACAAAAATACCATGGGGATCGTCCTCAAATTCGGGGTAGGCCGAAGTTATAACTCCTATTCTGATGTTAACCACCTACCCTCTTGAATATGGTGACCGTTCCGAACCTTTGAATAGCTACGTATGAAGTGAAATTCATCCCTTTCCAAGCAGAGATATAGTAATCAGGACGCAACTTTTCCAGTTCATTATTTAAGGCAATATTATCTTCCTTGGTAAAGTTATAGTCCTTAGGGCCGACGTACATGGTCTCGTTATTCTTGAAGATGGGCATTTTCCCCACATTCATCTGAAGGTACCATGCAAAGTAGGACCATAAATCAGCATAAATGATTTTAGAATTATATTGAGGATCGTAATTAATCAACCATGCACTGGCCTGTTGGGAGTCATGGTTGAAAAGTTTGCTGTTTTCATTGTCCTTTTCTATCCCCGGAAGCTGACTAAAAGCAGAAAATACCATTAAAAGCGTCAAAATCACCGCCCCCAAGTACAGGGTTAAGTTTTTATCCTTGAAACAGACCCTCATTTGACGGGCAGCCCATGTTAATCCTCTAACCAGAAAGTAAGCCACTGGAGGGGCCATGGTAATGAAGTAGCGGTGGTCCTTGGCCACGTAGATACTCTGGAAGATGAAAAACACCATGAACCAGGTGAAGAATAAAAAGTCCATCCTCCAGTCCCTAATCCCCACTTCTTTAGATAAATTGTAGCCCAAATATGCTGCTACAAAGAATATTAGTTCTGTGGCAAAATAATGCACTTTTCCGAAGGTAAAGAAGAATATAATAAGCAATACAACCATTAACGCCAATTTGGCTTTTAAATTATTTTTCAGGTTAAGATTTGGCAATTGTCTGCCCTTTCGGGTCTCTCTCCACTTCTTAATCAAGAAGACCATAAACCCTAAAAAGGCCATTAGGACAACCATCACAGACTGCACACCTGTGTATGCTGGTAAATTCTTCAAAAAGTACAATGGATCTGGGTTGTAAGCAAAGTGCTCCGAAATTCCACCCCCGGCACGGGCTCCAGAAGTTCCAAAGAAGTCCATGAAAGTATAGAGGGGATTACCAAATTTCATCCACAAATATATTACGAAGGGAAGAATAACCAACAAAGACAAGCTAATACCAATCAGTATATCCCTACGGTTTCTGATTTTATCCCAGTTAATGAAGATATAAAGGAAGATAGGGAAAATTATAAGGGCCATGTTGAATCGGGTTAAAAATGCCAGCATGGCCACTGGGAAGGACAGGTAAAACCACTTGGAGTTCTTCTCCACTGCCAAGTAGGTAAGATAAATTGCCCAGATAGCGACTCCCACACTGGAAACATCATTAAAACCCGCAGCAGTGTAGGTGATTACAATTGGAAAAGTGGCAAATAATAAACTACCAACGAAGCTGACAACAGAACTTAAACGTTCCCGCATTAATAGATAAAGACCTATACAACCCGCTATGGACAAGAGGCCGTCAGCAATAAAGATGGGAGTAATTGACAAATTTCCAAATAGGAAAAACAAAGCAGTTACCAGTGATAAAAATGGTGGTCGGTTAAGATCAGTATAGCCTATACTCTTCCCTGCAAATTCAGCCGCATCAGCCAGATAATCAAAAGTATCCAAGATGGGACCAAGTTCCATCTGTACTTTGACCCGGTAATAGGTAATGATGCTCACAATTAAGATTAATAGTATTAAAAAAATCCACTTTGAATTGGGAAATTTATATGATTTATGAGTAGAGTTTAAATGATCACACTCCCTTTGAATAGTATACTTTTAAATTATCTGTTTGATAATAGTTCATATCTTCAAATCCGGATATATTAGTTAGGGGAGAGTTTCCCCATATTAGATAATATTTAATATCATTTCTACGTAACTCTTCTCCCAAATCTTTTGATAAAGATGTATTTGTCTGTCCATAATATTTTGTATCTAAATAATATGCTAAATATACGGAAGATTCCCAATTATTATTTGAAGCAATATTTCCCTTTACGCCCAATTCTTTAAGATCTTCAGCTACTATCGGAACTTTTGAACCAGAATAAGAAGATTGATACAAGCCTATTAAAGGAGAGATAATAAAAGACAAACATAGGATGAGTATTAAAACATTATAAAAGCGTTTGCTAATTGAAAACTCTTCAGAAGTAGTTTTAACTACCAAAAACCCTAATAATACCAATAATACATTTACAAACCATAAGTACCTAATCTCGAGAAATATGAGACAATATCCTCCCGAATAAATTAAGATTGTTAATAACAAAATCCGGAACCTATCCTTTATAGAATTATTACTGGATTTGAAAGCCAAAAAACCCGCCATAAATAGGATTAACATGGAAAATATTGAAAAAAGTTCAATTATATTTAAGAAGTCAATGAAATTATTCCAAATAATCTTAAGTTGATATAAAAAGTTTTCTTTAGATTCAAAAGGACTCCAATTTTGAATAGGAAGGTATGAAGGATCCTCCCATACACTATATACACAATCTTCGGGCGGCTTCAATAAACCCGCATAATACATGGGATGGCCCTTAGAATCCGGGCCCGCAATAGCATAGTTATAATATCCTGCAGTCCCTATAGTAAATTTATCGTACTTATCACTTATTGCACCTATCCAAACTCCGCTAATAATAAAAAATACCGTTAAACCTAAAATCAAATTTTTAATAATCTTTCTTCGTCGAAGGGGAAATTTAAGACCGTAATATAAATTTGTAAGAATAAAGTGAACTAAAAAAAAGAAAAACATGTAACTTTTTGATAAAAAAGCCAGTGCACCAGTAAATCCTGTTAAAAAACCCATTGACAAACTATGGGAGTATCTTCGGTCTAACAAAAAATTAAGATAAAAAATAAGAATACAAACAACCAGTAAATCTGGAGTAATGAAATTAAAAGCGAAATAAAGATTCAGTAGTATTGAAGTGGCTAAAGTGCCTGCTTTCAGTTTAATGTCAAAATTTAATTTATCAGCAAGAAAGTAAATACCTATGATGTTGAAAAAACCTAAAATCAAAGCTAAAACTTTAGTAGAAAACAATAATTGCACTTTATCTGAGGATGACAACAAAAAAGGAATTAATAACCATGAAAAAAGAGGACTCCAATACCCGTTAATAGCATTCGCAAAATCTCCGTTAAGATAATGCTTGGCAATACTGATGTAAGAAATACCATCGGAGTTTATAATATATTGATAATTATTTATTAAAATAAATCCTATAATTAGATAGGCGGCGATGGCTATAATCAAATCAGGATTATTTTTCCAATTATAATATTTAAAATTCATAAAATCGTTTATTTAAAGTACAAATCTCCATTCATCCGGGGAATCATAGCCATCAGCACGCACTGTTCTGTATTTTCGGTCCGGTCTAACATTCCTTGAGATAAATAACTCACCGCTCCTGTCTTCTGGCCCAGTTTATCCACCCCAGTAACTTGGTCCATCACGTGACCAACCTCTTTCCCCTTTAAAACTTCTTCAACTACGGCGGGAGGATATTCAAAGCCGGCACTTACCCCTAATGTCTTTTTTTCACCATCATAGATGCAGCACCATTGTAAGTCCAGGTATCCGGTGATACTGTTGGGAGTTTTAAGTAATCCAGACTCTATCCCTACCGATAAATCAACTTCAGAATTATATGCATTTTTAGCACGGTTTACAGCCCCTTTTACTGTTTCATTCAATCCAATGGGCTGATCCCGAACCCCGGAGTCCACATCCACGCCGGTGACTTCTACCGAAGGATAGATCTTAAGAAGTACATTCCGGGTGGCTTTTACCTTAACCGGATTTTTAGTTCCAACTGTAACTTTCATTTATGAACCACCGTACCATCCGGTTCAATCTCCCCTTTGCGTATCCTGGTAGAAGAAATAGGCCGACCATCCTCCGCTAAAACCATGCCAATTATAACAACATTCAGTGGTTTCATCCCCTTTTCTTGACGTATCTTATTGATCTCCCGGGCAGTAGCCTCTGTTTCAGGACTGACTACAATGGCATCCATGGTCTCATCATCCACGGTGGGGCCGTAGGGTTCCTCCAGACGGGCTATAAGGTATCCGGATTTATCACTTAAAAGGGCATTTAAATTGGACATTCGTACGTTGCAGGGCTCAATTTCACCCTTCTGACCCCCGAATTCATCGGAGGTAACACCAACCAGCACCTCCTCCCCCATTTGGAAGGCTTTCTCCAGGAGTATGCGGTGTCCCTGGTGGAACTTGTCGAAGGTCCCGCCCACGGCCACTTTCTGGTATTTCTTACCCGACATTTGTTTACCTCGGTTAAGTTGATTATGTGCTAGGTCAGATAATAAACTATGCTCCAGGAACATAACGTGGTGGTTAAGGACCCCCGTCGGGTGGAGGTGCGCTTTGCATCGTGTTATCCTAACTTGTACCGCAGTGCCATGTCTTCACTGGGATTTCACATTGTCTACGACATGTTGAACTACCGGGAGGATGTTTACTGTGAACGGGTGGTCTATCCTTACGATAGAAGCCTGGAGACTGGTACTATTTTAAAAGATTTTGATATAGTGGGTTTTTCCCTCCAGTATGAGGAAGATTACGTCCATGTGCTGGAGATGCTCCAAAAAGGCGGATTAAACCTCAGAAAGGATGATAGAAAATCTGATGATCCGCTGGTAATCGCCGGCGGCCCCTGTGCCACCTCCAATCCGCTGCCCATGACCCCCTTCGTGGACCTTTTCCTGGTGGGCGATGGTGAAGCCATTCTCCCCGATTTTATAGATACCTTTAAAGAACTAAGATACCCCCGATGGGAGCTGGAAGCATTTCAGGATATTAAAGGGGTTTACCTGCCGGACCATCCCGTCCAGATAAATCTCATTAAGGATATGGGGGAGGCCTGGAAGCCTGTCCACCAGGTGATCCCCGAAACCAGTGATAAAAATTTCATCCCCGCCTTTGGCCGGTCTTTCCTTTTGGAAGTATCCCGAGGCTGCACTCGTGGTTGTCGTTTCTGCATGGCCGGGTGTCTGTACCGTCCCCGGAGAGAAGTGCCTTTAGATGAGCTTCTAGAAACCGCCCGAAAGGGAAGAACCACCACTGGCTTGAACAAAATAGCCCTGATTGGAGCCGCAGTTTCAGATCACTCCCAGATTGAAGATCTGTGTCAGAATCTGGGGGAGATGGACTTCCAGATCACCCTACCCTCGTTACGGGTAGAAGCGGTAAACAACAGTCTCCTGGAAATACTCCAAAATAGCGGTCTTAAGACCATCACTTTAGCCCCGGAATCCACCTGGAACTTACGGAAGGTGGTTAACAAGTCACTTACTGATGATGATATAGTTACAGCTGTTAAGAAAACTTTCCAGCACGGCATGAACGTCAAACTCTACTTCCTGGTGGGCCTGCCCACAGAGACTAAAGAAGACCTTAATGATCTATCAAAATTGATAAAAACTTTAAAATCATCGGCCCCTAAAAAAAGTGCCCTTAGAATTAGTGTGAATCCCTTCATACCCAAACCCCACACTCCCTTCCAGTGGGCCAGTTTCAATTTAAAAGAGGTAAAGCAGAAGATAACTTACCTTAATCATGAGTTTGGTTCCCGCTACTTTAAGGCCGAAAGTCCCCGTACTTCCCTGATGCAGTACGTTCTTTCGGTAGGAGATGCAAAAATGGGAGATGCACTGGAAAAATCATTAACCCGCAAGTTGTCACTGCCCGAATGGAAAAAACTAGCTCCCCAATGGAATTTAGAATCAGAACTCCCCTGGAGAAATATTAAAGTGGGAGTGGACGACGTTTTCCTCCAGGAGGAATATTCAAAAGCTTTAAATGGGGAGTTCACCCCCTGGTGTGAGACTTTTGGTTGTTATAAATGTGGGGCCTGCCCGGATTAATGAAGAAACTATCCCGAATTGAATGAAGAACCCCATAATTATCCCCTTCTACGCCGCCCAGTTCCACCAGGTGTCGGAAGGAGTGTCCTAAAAACTTTTCAGGAACTCGAATCCAACGGGCAAAAAGGCCCAGTTCTCGCTTCAAAAAGGACATAACTTCATTTATATAATTTTAAGGTTAATAATAAGTTAGGTAATGACCATGAAACCGTCAAAGCGAGTAGAATCAATTGACCTGTCGGGAGTCCGGAAAATGTTCGACATGGTGGGGGCAGATTCCATCAACCTGGCCCTGGGCGAACCAGACTTCAACACCCCATCACACATCCGTGAAGCAGTAAAAAAAGCTTTAGATGAGAATTTCACCCACTACACGGGTAACCAGGGAATCCTGGAACTCCGGGAAGCTATAACCCACAAGTTAAAAAGGGAAAATAAAATCAAAACCACTCCCGAATCATTAATAGTCACGGTGGGTGCCAGTGAAGCCCTCTTAATGGCTACCCAGGCCTTAATAGAAAAAAATGATGAAGTTATAATTCCTGACCCTGGTTTTGTGTCCTACGATGCCTGTGTAAAACTGGCTGGTGGTATCACCACCCCGGTACCGGTTAAAAACGAGGATGACTTCCGGATGACGGTAGAAAACGTCCAAGAAAAGGTTAACAAAAATACCAAGGCCATTATCATGAATTCTCCAGCCAACCCCACTGGCGGAGTCCTGGAAAAGGACGATGTAAAGGGTTTGGCAGATATCGCCGAGGACCACGACTTGGTGATCATATCCGACGAGATCTACGAGAAGATCATCTACGACCGGAAACATTACAGTCCCGGGCGCTACACCGAAAACACCATCACCATTAACGGCTTCTCCAAGGCCTACGCCATGACCGGCTTCCGGATTGGATACGTTTGTGCAACCCCTGAAATTAAAGAGGCTATGTTAAAAGTACACCAGTACAGTACCGCCTGCGCCAGCTCCCTATCCCAGGCCGCAGCTTTAGAAGCACTGACTGGACCACAGGATAGCGTAGGAGAAATGGTAAGCGAGTTTAGAAAAAGAAGGGACCTGGTGGTGGATCGGCTTAATGAAATGGGAATAAGCGTTAAAACCCCCCACGGTGCTTTTTACGTCTTTCCAAAAGTAGATGACCCACAACTCTTTGTGGAAAAGGCCATAAAAAAAGGAGTGGTGCTGGTCCCTGGAATTTCATTCGGAGAACATGGTACTGGTCACTTCCGCTTATCCTACGCTGCCTCCTACCCCGACCTGGTGGAGTGCCTGGATCGCCTGGAATCAGTTGACATTTAATCTCTTTATTTTTAACAAAAATGCCATTAGGTTTGCCTAATTCCCCATACAACTTTATTATCCACCTGATATAAGGTTAGGCCCTCCTAATTCAGGGCAAAAGATAAATACTCCCCCATTAATAGTTTATTAAAACCGGAGTGCAATCACCCCCCCCCCCGGTTTCATACTTTTAAGGGAGGAACGTGGAAATTGTGGGAAGAAGTGAAACTGGAGGGAATGCCCGGACTTTCCCCCGAGGAAGTTGCCCTTAAACAAAAAGAGGAAGGCTACAACGAACTTCCCTCGGCTGATAAGAGGACCTTCCTAACCATTGTAGGGGAAGTTATTCAAGAACCCATGTTCCTCCTGTTAATTGCCTGTGGTACTATTTATCTATTTCTAGGTAGTCTGGAAGAAGCATTAATGCTGCTGGGCTTTGTATTTGTTATTATGGGCATCACCTTCTACCAGGAACGCAAAACCGAAAACACCCTGGATGCTCTGCGGGACCTTTCCAGTCCCCGGGCCCTGGTCCTCCGCGATGGGAAACAGGAAAGGATCGCCGGGCGAGAGGTAGTTACCCAGGACATCATCCTGCTCAAGGAAGGTGACCGGGTCCCCGCCGATGCGGTTATGCTTTCCTGCAGCAACCTTCTCATCAACGAGTCCCTCTTAACCGGGGAATCGGTAGCAGTGCGGAAAGTACCCTGCCAGGGAGCGAGGAACCTGCACCCTCCGGGTGGTGACGGGCTCTCCTCGGTTTACTCCGGTACCCTGGTGGTTAAGGGGCAGGGCGTGGCTCAGGTCCAGGCCACCGCCCTTAAAACAGAGATGGGTCGTATTGGTAAGAGACTGCAGTCCCTAAAAACTGAGGACACCTCCCTCCAGAAGGAGACCCGGATCCTGGTCCGGAACTTCGCCCTGGCCGGGATGGTCTTCTGCACGGCAGTGGTAGTTATTTACGGTTTAACCCGGCTGAACTGGCTGGAGGGTTTTCTAGCAGGGATCACCCTGGCCATGGCCATCCTCCCCGAGGAGATTCCGGTGGTCCTCACCATCTTCCTGGCCCTGGGGGCCTGGCGCATCTCCCAGAAAAACGTTCTCACCAGACGTTCTCAGGCTATACAGGCTCTGGGTTCAGCTAACACACTATGCACCGACAAGACGGGTACCCTCACCCTCAACCAAATGTCGGTGAGTAAATTAATGGCAGAAGGAGAGTCTCTGGATGTTAATCCTCATTACCAACAGCTACCCGAGAAATTCCATGCATTGACGGAGTACAGCATCCTGGCCAGCCAGAGGGACCCTTTCGACCCCATGGAGAAGTCCTTAAAAGAATTCGGAAACCGTGCCCTAAAGGACACCGAACACCTCCACGATGACTGGACCCTGATACAGGAGTACCCCCTCTCAGAGGAGCTCCTGGCCATGTCCCATGTGTGGCGCTCGCCTGATGGCCAGAAATACCTTATCGCCGCCAAGGGAGCCCCCGAAGCCGTGGCGGATCTGTGCCATCTGCCCGAGGAAGAGTGGAACCAACTAAACCAGGAGATTAGTTCCCTGGCCGAGGAGGGTCTGCGAATTATTGGAGTGGCCCGGGGCTGGTTCACCGAATCCGGTCTGCCCGGCCAGCAGCACGACTTCCCCTTCCAGTTTCTGGGTCTGGTGGCTTTTCGCGACCCCCTGCGCCCCCAGGTCCAGGAGGCCATTGCCCAGTGCTACCAGGCCGGCATCCGGGTGGTGATGATCACCGGAGACTATCCGGGCACCGCCCGAAATATTGGCTCTGAAATAGGACTCCGGGACTGTGACTCGGTCATCACCGGACCGGAACTTAACCAGATGAATGATGAGCAACTCCAGGAGAGGATCCGGGATGTGAACATCTTTGCCCGGGTGGTCCCGGAGCAAAAACTGCGCCTGGTGGAGGCCCTCCAGGCCAATGGAGATACCGTGGCCATGACGGGTGATGGGGTTAACGATGCTCCTGCCCTTAAATCCGCCCAGATCGGAATCAGCATGGGCAACCGGGGTACGGACGTTGCCCGGGAGGCCTCCGCCCTGGTGCTCCTGGATGATGACTTTTCATCCATTGTCTCCGCGGTGAAAATGGGTCGCCGCATCTTTGACAACCTGAAGAAAGCCACCGCTTACATCTTCGCAGTTCACGTGCCCATTATAGGGATGTCCCTCCTGCCCGTGGTCTTTGGATGGCCCCTGGTCCTCTTTCCGGTTCAGATCGTCTTCTTAGAACTCATAATTGACCCGGCCTGTTCCGTGGTCTTTGAGGCGGAACCCGCTGAGAAGGATGTTATGAACCGCCCTCCTCGCAGCACTTCCGATCCCCTCTTCGACCGGAAGACCATTGGTATCAGCATCCTACAGGGAATGGTGGTACTCCTCATAGTGCTCTTGGTCTTTGTAGTGGCCTTCTATGGCGGTAGGGGGGAGGAGGTCTCCCGGGCTCTCGCCTTCACCACCCTGCTCTTTGCCAACCTGGCCCTAATATTGTCTAACCGCTCCTGGAACATGACCATACTCCAGACCCTGCGTTCACCTAACCGGGCCCTGTGGTGGGTTCTAACCGGGGCTGTCATTTTCCTGGGCCTGGTACTGTACCTGCCTCCCCTGCAGAGACTCTTCCAGTTTGGTGTGCTCTCTCCCGCCGACCTTCTACTCTGTTTCCTGGCCGGCGGTGTCAGCGTGCTATGGTTCGAGGCCCTGAAGGTGAAAAAGAAGTACCAGGCCCCCTTCTAGGGAATGGTTATTAGCTGCCCCCCACAAAATTAAACCATGGAAGAATTTCTTAAAACCAAGTTACGGGAAAAGTGCCAGGAGCTGGGCCTACCCCTGGTGGGCTTTGCCCCGGTAAAAAGGTGGGAAACCCCCCCGGAGGAGCTCCCGCACCACTTCGAGGAATGGATACCCGAGGAGTTCTGGCCCCAGTCCATCTACCCCGAGGCCCAAACCGTCATCGTCATCGGACTGCCGGTGCAGCTCCCCATCCTGGAAACAGCACCCTCTATATATTATCATGAATTATACCACACCATTAATCGGCTTTTAGATGAGAAGGCCTACTTGCTTTCAAATTTTTTGACCAGTGCGGGGTATCCTTCTATTTATCTCCCCCGGGATGGATATGGGGATATTGAAGTGCTCCTGAAAAAGCCTCTGGCCTTTTTCTCTCATAAACACGCGGCTTATCTGGCCGGTTTGGGATCCTTTGGTTGGAATAATGTACTCTTAACCCCCGAATATGGACCCCGGATTCGGTTCACCTCCATCTTCACCACCGCCCCCCTGGAGGGTGACCCCATCTTAGGGGATGATCTGTGCACCCGCTGCCTCCTGTGCGCCAGAAGCTGTCCCGTGGACGCTCTATCAACCAAAAAGGAAGATCAGTTCCCCCCACCTATGGGGAAGATAAAGTGTGCCACTAGAAGTAAAAAACTCCGCAAAAAGTACCTCTCCCCCTGCGGCATCTGCATCAAGGTCTGTCCCGTGGGAAAAGACCGGAAGATTTTCAACCGAACCAATACCACTATTTACACCCAGAAAAAAGGCTTCGAAAAGTATCACCGCAGTTGGGAACACGTTAAAAAGTATGGAAGTAAAAAGTAAGGTACCAGATGATTTTTATGAAGTTTCAATTTGCGGATAGAATGAGTAAGGTCCCCCGGTCCTTTGTCCGGGAAACTTTAAAAATAACCGAAGACCCCGAAATAATATCCTTTGCCGGTGGTTTGCCCAGTCCCTTATCTTTTCCAGTGGAGGAAATAGCCGAATCCACCAGTTACCTCCTAAAAAAAGAGGGTGAAGAAGCCCTGCAGTACAGCACCACGGAAGGGTACACTCCTTTACGAGAATACCTATCAAATAGGTATTCTAAAAAGGGTGTGAAGGTAGATGCCGACCATATTTTAATAACCAACGGTTCCCAGCAATGTCTGGATCTGGTGGGGAAGGTGTTCTTAAACCAGGAAGATAAGGTACTGGTAGAAAGACCGACTTACCTGGCTGCCATTCAGGCCTTTAGGATGTACGAGGCCCAGTTGAGATCCATACCCCTCCAGGAGGATGGAATTGATATCCAAGCGCTATCAGATGCGTTGAGCCAGGATAAGTTTAAACTCTTCTACTCCATCCCCAGCTTCCAAAACCCCACCGGGATAACCTATTCTTTAGAGAAGAGGAAGATGGTGGCGGAGATTCTAGAGGACCAGCCCACGGTGTTCGTGGAAGACAATCCGTATGGTGAGATACGTTTCAGGGGCGAAGATCTGCCTCCCATCAAGTCTTACCTAGCAGATTCAATATTATTTGGTACTTTTTCCAAGATCATCTCTCCCGGGATGAGGATGGGGTGGATGGTGGCCCCTCTGGAGGTTATGGATAAATTGGTAGTGGCCAAGCAGGCTTCGGATCTCCACAGTAACTATTTCACCCAGCGGGTGATTTACCAGCACCTCACCGACCACAACATGGACCACCACCTCCAAAAGATCCGTAAAATGTACAAAAAGCAGCGGGACTTAATGATCCAGATGATTGAAGACCACTTCCCCCCTGGTGTTCGTTACACACAACCGGAGGGAGGGATGTTCCTGTGGGTGACCTTACCCGAAGGTTTATCTGCTCTGGAACTTTTTGATATCGCTTTGAAAGAGAAGGTGGCCTTCGTGCCGGGTGAAGCGTTCTACACTGAAAATCCGGAGAAGAATACTTTGCGGTTGAACTTCTCAAATTCAAATGAGGAAAGGATTGAAGAGGGGATGAAAAGACTTGGTAATGCTATAAATAAGATGATGGACATTTAGAATAAAAATGTGACTACTTCACTTAGAATAAAAAGACCTATTTCAATTAGAAATGTACTACTCCACCTTTAATATAACGGCCCTGGCTCCATTTGATTTTGATCTTAGCTCCAGAATATTCTCCAAGGGAGATAAAAAGATAAGAAACTATGAAAATAAACATTTCTGGCAAGCTTTAAGAACAAAAGAGGGTTCAGTTCTTTTAATGATCGAATCAGTAGGAAACATGGAAACCCCCCGAATTAAAAGTTAGAATCGAATCACCCCAAAAAATATCTCCAGAAAATTTAAACTCCATTCCACCCACAGTACATAAAAAGTTTAACCTGTCTTTCGACCTCAATCGATTCTATAATGAATTTAAAGATGATAAGTTTTAACCACCCTCATCAAACGACTTTACGGGCTTAAAAATCCCCGCACTCCCACTCTTTTTGAAGCTATGGTGGACTCCATTGTGGAACAGCAAATATCCTTAAAAGCGGCCCACAGTATAGAAAATCGCCTGATAAAAAGTTTCGGATCATCAGTTAAGATGTATGGCAAAACCTATTATGCCTATCCTTCTCCCGATGAATTATCAGATCTGGACCTTCAACAACTCCGAGATTGTGGTTTGAGCTTCAGAAAGGCAGAATATATTCGCGATTTATCATTAAATATTGTAAATCAGGAGCTAAATCTGGAATCTCTGGAAAAACGGGACAACACGGAAGATATGATAGAAGAACTTTGTGAGATAAGGGGTATTGGAGTGTGGACCGCGGAACTATCATTATTAAGGGGATTGGGGCGGTTAGATGCTATACCTGCTGATGATATCGGCCTGCGCAGGGTTATATCACACTATTACCGTGATGATCAAAAAAATAAATGCAGATGAAGCTCGGAATAATGCTTTAAAATGGGGAGAATGGGCCAGTCTGGCTAGTTATTATTTGATAGTGGCTGATTTAATGTCACAATAAAAAAAAAAAGTAAAAAAGAATTTATTCTGCTACTTCTGGTTGATTCTTAGAAGTAAAGTGGTAGCCCACTAGTAACAAGATCAGTATTATGGGAATGATAATGTCTATATACAGGGCGAAACCGGCGTTTCCAGGGGCCATATTACCAGTTTGGGCTATATTAATCAAATGGACGTAGGCCGCACCCCAGTAAAATACGGTAATTGCTATAGCAGTAGCTATCCAGAAATTATCTCTGAATTTCCAGCATAACAGTCCTAAAATTCCGTAAGATAAATTAGCGATACCCACTTCGGATTGGAAAGGATTACCAGCAGGCCAACCAATAATAGCCGCTATGGTGTTTGCCATGAACCAATGGCCTATAAAAGCCCAAATAGAACCAATTCCAACAATTATAACTAAAAACCAGAGTAAAAAAACTTCCATTATCCTATTTTTTGTCTTAGGTGCTTTACTTATAAACAAGTGTAAAATAGCACCTATTACGGTTATTATCAAAAAAATATAGATCATATCCATTGCTACACTTCCTATCTTAAATATTTCTTAATTGATTATGCTTATCTATAAGATAAATAAATTTCTCAATAACTTTTTTAAAAAAAAAGAGGCGAAAACATGAAAATCAAATATATGTCCCCTGTTAACAGTTAAAGACCTAGAAAAGTCTAAGAATTTTTATCAGGAAATATTAGAACAGGAAATTGAAATGGACCATGGTGCTAATGTTAAATTTAAGGGTGGTTTTGCTATCCATGATATTAACCATTATCAGGGACTGTTGGGTGAATCTGCCAAAGTACAGGACTTAGATAAAAAGAATTTTATGGAAATATATTTTGAATCGGCAGAAATTAGGGAGATTGAAGAAAAAATAGAAGATTTTGGTTGTGAAGTCGTCCATCACGTGCAAGAACAGCCCTGGGGCCAGAGAGTTCTGCGGTTCTACGACCTCGACGGTTACATTATTGAGGTAGGGGAGCCCCTGGATGTGGTAGTAAAAAGGTTGGCAGTAGAGGGGTTAAGTAGAGAAGAAATCTCAGAACGGTCTTCCATGCCATTAGAATTTGTAAAAATGGTACTAGATAAGACCAAACAGTTGTAGAAATAGTATAATAAACGCTGGGGACGGGATTTGAACCCGCGAGATCCAAGGGATCATTGGCTAGCTACAATAATATTGAGAATATTAAATAATTATTTTTTGGGAAAAAACCAAAATCTTGTCTATATGGTGTCCATCCATGTCAATTATTTCAAAATTCAAATCTTCCCATTGAAACAAATCTCCAGTAACAGGTATCCTTCCCAAATATTGTAAAATAAAACCGCCCAAGGTTAAATAATTTCCTTTTTCTTCTTCAGGTAGGGTTTTGAGATTCAATAACTCTTTAAATTCCTCTATTTGCATATTGCCATCTATTAGCCAGCTCCCATCAAATCTTTGAACAGCTTTTGGTTCTTCTGGTTCATCTATCGCAGGAATATCCCCAACTATGGCCTCTAAAATATCATTAAGAGTAATTAAACCCTCTATACTTCCATATTCATCAACTACTATCGCCATATGTACATTTTCCTTAGATTCCTTGAATAACTTTAGTATATCCAATGCATCAGAGCTTTCTGGGACAAATATAGGATTCTTCACATAATTTTGAAGTGATTTTCCACTGTCAATTTCAACTTCAAAAATATCCTTCAACTGTATAACCCATAAAAAATCAACTAAAC
>JAUYBK010000172.1 GCA_030693105.1 Methanobacteriaceae archaeon
GTGAACAGGACCAGTACACCATGTCCCCCTTCATCTTAAAGTATCTTAAGAAGCCCCATGTTTATTACTGTCAGCAGCCTCTAAGAAACGACGCCATATCCCAGGTTATATTTCCTAGACCCAAGAAAAACATCCTCCTAAAGTTGGGGAGCCGAATGGTGGTGTCCCGGACTCTTAAGGTAGATAGGGAAAACTCCCGTCACGCAGAATACATACTATCAAACTCTTACTTTTCCCGGGAAACGGTGCTGCGCAGCTACGGTTTAAATAACCAAGTTTCCTATTTAGGGGTGGACACTAATGTCTTCCGTCCCCGGGATATTCAAAGAGAAGACCAAACTTTAACCGATGACTATCTACTATCGGTGGGCACCTGCACTCCGGAGAAGGGCTACGAATTTATTGTTGATTCTCTGGCCAGAATACCCTCTGATGAGAGGATGAAATTTGTCATCGTTGCTAATTCTGGTTATCCCCCCTTCCAGGAGTACCTCATAAAACATGCCCGGGATAAGGGTGTGGAACTGGAAATAAAAAAACTGGTAGGCGACCAGGACCTGGTTAAACTCTACAACCAGGCTAAACTGGTGCTATACGCCCCTTACTTGGAACCTTTTGGATTAGTACCAGTGGAGGCTATGGCCTGCGGAACTCCAGTAGTTGCTGTTAAAGAGGGGGGAGTCCGTGAAACTATAGTACACAATCAAACGGGAGTCTTAACGGACCGGGACGAAGAATTGTTCTCCCAGGCAGTTTCTGATTTATTATCTGACCCGAAGAAGCAGAAATTACTGGGAAAAAATGCCGTGAAGTCGGTCCAAAAATTCTGGACCCTTACTGATGCCGGGGAAAGATTAGAAGCACACCTTCGTCAAGCTGTCGAAAAAGATATATCTTAATGGAATGAGATAATTTTTATATCTTTTTGATGTTAATCTTATGATTTTATTGGAGATATTATGATGAATTGGAAAGGAAAAAGTGTTCTTATAACTGGTATAAATGGATTTGCAGGATCATACCTGGCAGAAAAGCTTTTAAACCTTGAGGCTAACGTTCACGGTTTAATCCGAAGAAGAGCTGACGGTGCTAAGGCCAAAAACTTGGTGGACCGTGGTATAAACGAAGAATTAAACCTTATAGAAGGGGACCTCCTGGACATTACTTCTTTAGGAAGTGCCATCGACTCCACCGGTGCCGATTACATCTTCCACCTGGCAGCTCAGTCCTTTGTGGAGCGTTCCTTCCACAACTCCATGGAAACCCAGAACATAAACTGTATCGGGACTGCTAACCTTTTAGAGGCAGTAAGGATCAAGGATCACGACTGTAAGATTGTATTTGCCGGTTCCAGTGAAGAGTATGGCCTGGTGATATCTTCCCAGGATCACTACCAGCGGGCTAAAGCCGAATACGATGCTATCTTCCCGGAACCGGTAGAGATACCCGAAGTACCCATCAAGGAAACCAACCCTTTGAGGCCCATGTCCCCTTATGCGGTGTCCAAGGTCTACGGAGATTTCTTGATGCGCAATTACTACCACTCCTACGGTATGGACACCGTGGTCTCCCGGGCCTTTAACCACGAAGGAGCCGGAAGAGGGATCATGTTCGTGACTTCCGTGGTCACCAATCAGATCATGAAGCTCAAATTCGGAGAAATCGACCACATCACTATCGGAAACCTGAACGCCCTCCGGGACTGGTCCCATGTGAAAGACATAGTACAGGGATACCTCCTCCTGGCTGAGAAAGGGGCCTCCGGTGAAGTATATAACCAGGGGTCCATGCGCACTAACTCCGTCTTAACCTATATCTTACTGGGATTAGAACAGGCCGGGTGGAACGTAAACCAGATAGAAGCAGTTAACGGTGGAAAAATAGTAGAAAACCCCACTGAAAACGACGACACCTCCATATTTGGCATAAACTTCCCTAAAACTAAAGTGGACTCTTTAATCCTTCAGGACGAGTTAGAATACACCTTAGAAGATAAGGGAATAAAGGTCGACACTGACCAGGGGCTGGTCCTGGTGGATTTCAACCCCGACCGTTTCCGACCCGCTGAGGTACCCATACTCCTGGCTGACACCGAGAAGATCCAGAAATTAGGTGCTGAGGTACAGTACAGCCTCAGTGACGTGGTGAAGGACCAGCTCAACTACTTCATGAAGAAGGAAAACCGTTTGTAGAGATTTATTATGAGGCCCCGGGTTGCCATCATACTGTTGAACTGGAATGGCTGGAGGGACACGTTGGAATGCTTGGAGTCCCTTTACCAGATTAGTTACCCTAACTACTTGGTTTTGGTGGTGGATAACGATTCCAGCGACCAATCTTTAGAACAAATACGTGATTATTGTAAAGGAAAGATCAGTGTAGAATCAGAATTCTTTGAAAACGACCCTTCATCTAAACCAATACAACTCTACGAATACAGCAGGGAAGAAGCAGAAAAAGCAGTTATAAACGACGCCGATGATATAAGGAATGGGGATTCAAAAAATAAGTTAATTCTTATAAAAAATCATGAGAACCAGGGCTTCTCCGCCGGGAATAATTTAGGAATAAAATTTGCCATGCAAATTTTTGATCAGGATTACACTCTGCTTTTGAATAATGACACCGTGGTGGACCGGAAATTCTTAAACCATCTTATAGAAGCAGCCGCAGAGAGGCCTGAAGCTGGAGTTCTAGGGCCAAAATTTTATCTATATGATTTTTATGGGAGAAAAGATGTTATCTGGAGTGTTGGAGGTACTATTAACCTTTCCCATTATCCCGGCTACCATAATATTAAAGATGGGGATGATCTACCCACCCATTTGATGGATGTGGACTGGATTTCTGGAGCAGCTCTATTAATGAAGACCAGGGAAATACCATTCAAATTTTTAAACGAAGAATTCTTCTTCGGTTGTGAAGATGTGGATTTATGCATCCGACTCCGGGAAAAAGGATACCAAATTGTAACGGTGTTAAGTTCCGTGCTTTGGCACAAAGCCAGTGTTTCAAAAAGTAAAATTAGAGTTAGAGGGCAGTTAAGAGAAATAAAAACCAATTTAAAGTTTCTGAAAATGCATAGTAAGAATTATTACTGGCTCTTACCACTTTATATTTTTCAGATGTTTGTTTGGTTTGGTAGTTTGTTGATCAAAAGGATATACCGGGATTTTTCAGCTTTTCTGGGTAAAAAAATAGTTAACCGATAACTCGAAAACTCATAAACTCGATATAAAAATAATAAAATTTAATGATATAAAGTGGAGGAGATCTGGAATTGAAAGCGATTTTATTCATTCACCAGGGCCCTCATCCGGTTCACGGGGAGTTTGCCAGTACCATTACGGATCATTGGTATCGGTACGGTGGTAATCAGCCGGAAATCATTAAAAATCTCATTAAATCCGTGTTGGACCAGAAAAAATACGACGTGATTTTCGTGGAGGGGGGCCTGGGCCTGCCCCATGCCGTATTGAATAAACTAAAAAACCCATCAACCAGAATAGTTTTACTGAGTGCTGACACGTTACTCTATGACCTTCCCCACCTGAACCCCCTAAAAAAAGGCCTAGTAAAATTTCTTTTATCCTACGTGGACGGATTCGTAGCAATATCCAAACTCAACCGAAATATTGCATTAAAGTGTTACCCGGAAAAACCAGTCGGCACGGTCTACCCTTATGGGGTTAAGAACAACTTTGCCCTTAACTGTGACTTAAAGTCTCGAAATCTCCTGTTTATTGGCAACGAGGAAGGCTGCAAACGTTTCGACCTTTTGGTGGAGGCTGTGAAGATACTAAATGATAGGGACCACCATTTCCAACTGTACCTGGTAGGTTCTTGCGTTCAGGAAGTCCCTCAGGAATATCCCTGGCTGCACAAAGAAGGAGTGCAGAAGGACTTGGATCAGTATTATCAGAGTTGTTCTTTATACGTTCATCCCGCGGACTTTGATTCCTGTCCGGTAGTGGTATTTGAGGCCATGTCCACGGGTATGATTCCCCTTATAACATGTAATGTGGGAGAAGCAGCAATCTTAAAAGAACAGGGGTTAGGGGAGTTGATATTGGAGGATAACCAGCCCGAGGTAGTGGCTGATAAGATCTGGGAGATTTACCAGAAACCAGATGATTGGAAGAACGAAATTTCCAAGCAGTGTAAAGAGTTAACATCCACTTACAACCCTGAAAATCAGAAAAAAGAATTTAAAAAAATTTTTGATAAACTCTTGGAAGAATTGGATGTGGGGCAGTAATTACCTATAACCACACTTCACTGTAACCGTTTTGATAGATTAAGCTCTTGTCTTGGAAGAAGTAGGGATACTTAGCCCGTTCCGACTGCCGGTCCAGAGTTTCGAAAAATTTACCCTCCCTAATGTTCACATATCCCAAATAAAGGTAGCCTGAAATGGCCTTTTTTTTGAAGTTAATACCTTTCAGTCCTTCCGAGTTGTATTTGCCCAGGACTGAGAATCCTATTGCGTCACTGTAAATTTTAACATCATCCCAGCGGTAGTTAGAAAGCCACTGGCTAGTTGCGATCTCCCCGTTGTAAATGTAGTTCCCTCCCCGTATAATCCCGGTCTTATCATACTCTGAAGAATAGGGAATCCCATAAAAATGGTACTGTAAATGGTTGTTAACAAAAAATAGCGAAATTAACAACATTAGTATTAGAGCGATCTTCCATGATGGTTTTTTAATAACTTTCGTGGCACTTAAACAGCCTAATATGAAAAGTGGGCCGGTGAATACTAATAACTGGAAGAAAAGGCGATCAGAGCCGTAGAAAAACGATACGAATGGTAAAATCACAAAGATGGCTAAAATGATAATAGACATTATTATCCCAACCACAAATCCGCCCCGGCAACGGGTTTTAAACTCCCGGTACTTCCAGATCAGGGTTAAAAGTCCCACTCCCATGGCCAAGAAAATCAGGTCGTTAACCACCACCGCTATGAGATTCGGAACGGATTTCAGGCCAATACCAAAGATACTGGTGATTGTAACCTCCCGGGAAGCAACATTAGTAGTATCAGAGGCTACAGTGGCTATAGCTGTGGTAGCCACCTCCGATCCTGCCAGAAACTGCACCTTAGCCACCAACAGAAACCAGAGTATGATAAATAAGATGTAAAAGAAGATAAGGTCAAAGTTAGCCAGGTTCAATTTTTTTTCTACCACTAAACTCTTTAAAAAGGGAAAGAGCATTATAGGGGCCAGTAATCCGAAAGCCACATAAGAAGTGGCGTAGTGAGAAAGTACGGTGGAGAATACGAAGAGTAAAAACAGCCCTTTCCGAGCCCCGGGGTTCATGTCGTCCTGGAAGAAAACCAGAACTGCTAGGAGGAAGAACAGTATGGCCACTTCCTGTCGGATGCATCCCGTTATATTTATGAAGAAAGCCTGGAAGGCAAAAAGGAGAGTCACATAAAAAGCATAAGGCCTTTTCATGAATTTTCGGGACA
>JAUYBK010000177.1 GCA_030693105.1 Methanobacteriaceae archaeon
ATTTCTAGAAGTAGGAAGAGAAACTTCCTTAAAATGTTCTTTTTATCCACTTACTTATACCATTTAAAAAGGTGATTTAGCATGGCTAAAGCAAGAAGAAGAAGAGTACGCGATACATGGAAAGATAAGCAATGGTACAAGATAACTACTCCTAAAGAATTTGGGGAAGCTGAAATAGGCACCACCCCTGCCCGTGACCCTGATATGCTCCTAAGAAGGAAAGTGGAAGCTACTATGAGGGAGCTTTCAGGAGACTTCAGCAAACAGTACGTTAAACTTAGGTTTCAGGTTTCTGATGTGGCTGGAGACACTGCCCACACCAAATTTATGGGCCACCAAGTGACCACTGACTACGTGCGCAGTATGATCCGGCGGGGAACCAGCCGAATCGACGCCATTATGAAACTGGAAACCAAAGATGGCAAAAAATTAAAAGTGCACATGCTGGCCATTACCATCAAACGAGCCAAGTCATCCCAGCAGCGATACATCAGGGAAACCATGGAAAAACTGGTTACCGCGGCTGCTATTAACAAAACCCAACAGGAACTGGTGGAAGATATTATAATGGGTAAACTGGCCTCCTATGTTTACCACGAAACTAAAAAGATCTATCCCCTTAAGAGGGTGGAAACTGTCAAAACCCGTGTTATTGAAGAAAAATAATTGGTAAGACATGATTAACCTGGAATATGTGATCCTCCTGGTAGCCATCGGGCTTATAATATATGCCCGTAAGGCCCTGGACCTTGCTGGTTCAGTGTTCATGGTCATCATGGGAGTTATCATCATCTTCACTGCCGGTTTTAACTGGCTGCTTTTAATTTTCGTCTTCCTTATCCTGGGACTGTTGTTCACCAGGTACAAACACGATTATAAAAAAGAAATTGGAGTCTACGAGGGTACCAGAACCGTTAAAAATGTGGTTTCAAATGGTATTGTGCCCTTCGTCATGGCTGCCTTTGGAAACTACGCTGGTTTCATCGGCAGCATTGCCTCGGCCTCGGCTGACACCATGGCCAGTGAGGTGGGAGTCTTACAAACCCCCCGTCTCATAACCACCCTTAAAAAAGTGCCCCCCGGAACAGACGGAGGCATATCAGTACTGGGAACTGCTGCCGGGATAGTAGGGGCAGCAATTATTGGATTTTGCGCTTATATTTTGGGAATAATTCCAGACCACAACCTTTACCAGGCCCTGGTAATTGCAGTTATTGCCGGTACCTTCGGATGCTTCTTTGACAGTGTCCTGGGGGCCGTACTGGAATCCAGGGATTATTTAACTAACGAACACGTTAATCTCCTGGCTACTGTGGCTGGAGCCCTTTTAGGAAACTTAATGGGTTTGGTGATTTTATGAAGGCGATTTTAATGATTATAGACGGGATGGCCGACCGGCCTATGAAGGAGTTGGAAGGTAAAACTCCCCTGGAAGTAGCAGAAACTCCAAACATGGACCGCATGGCCAAAATAGGTATAAACGGAATAATGGACCCTATCCAGCCAGGTATCAGGGCCGGGAGTGACACTTCTCACCTTTCAATTTTAGGTTACGACCCTTACCAGGTCTACACCGGCCGGGGGCCCTTCGAAGCAGCAGGAGTGGGAGTTGAAGTTCATCCCGGAGATATTGCCTTCCGTTGCAACTTCTCCACCGCCAATGATAAGGGTATTATTACTGACCGCCGGGCCGGAAGAATAAGAGAAGGGACGAAAGAAATTGCCCAAGCCATTAACGGTTTGCATTTGGAATATGGTGTGCAAGTTATCTTCAAGGAGTCTACCGGGCACCGCGCTGTGCTAGTTCTAAGAGGAGGCAATTTATCAGACCAAGTGTCTGACGCCGACCCCAAATACGAGGGAAACCCTCCGAAACAAGTGGTGGCCATTGACGGGTCAGAAGACGCCAATAAAACCGCTAAGTTACTAAACGAGCTTATACAAAAATCATACAAAATTTTAAAGGATCATCCAGTAAATTTAGAGAGAATAAAAAAGGGTGAGAATCCCGCCAACATCATATTACCTCGTGGTGCAGGTGCCGTGCCAGAAGTACAGCCATTCCAAGAAAAATATGGGCTCAGATCAGCTTGCATAGCAGAAACTGGCCTTATAAAAGGGATAGGTAACATCACCGGCATGGACCTAATTGATGTGGACGGTGCCACCGGAGGAGTGGACACTGACTTGGATAGCATCACCACTAGCATCGTTTCAACTGCAGCCCAAGATTACGATTTCCTTTTAATTAATATTGACGGTGCAGATGAAGCGGGACACGACGGTAACTTGGAAGAGAAGGTGGACTTTATAAAAAGGGTGGACAGTGTGGTGGGTAAAGTTATGGAATTAGACAACGCAGTATTCATACTTACAGCAGACCATTCCACTCCGGTGGCCATTATGGACCACACGGGGGACCCCGTACCACTGGCCATCAAAGGGCCCGCAGTACGCGTGGACGACGTAAATAGCTTCAGCGAAAGAGCTGCTGCCAATGGCGGGATGTGCCGCATCCGGGGCAGCGACGTGATGAACATGGTCATGGACTTAACCAACCGATCAACAAAATTTGGAGCATGAACACATGAAAGAAGAGATCCCTCAACTCTTCGGAACCTCCGGCATCCGGGGCGAACTGGGTGATAAGATAACCCTGGAACTGGCCCTTAAGGTAGGCCTGGCCGTTGGCACCTTCACCGGCCGGGGTAAGAAGATAGTGGTAGGTCATGACCCCCGTACTTCCAGCCCCATGATGGCCCTGGCCGTCACCGCCGGAATCCTGCAGTGCGGATGTGACGTCTTGGATCTGGGAATGGTACCTACCCCTGTGGTGGGTTATGCTGCCCAACAGTTAGGAGCCCACGCCGGAGTGATGATCACCGCGTCCCATAACCCATCTCAATTTAACGGAATTAAATTGTGGAATCCTGACGGAATGGCCTATCGACAAGAACAGGAACGAGCCATTGAAAGGATAATTCACCAGGAATCCTTTGAAAGAGTTTCTTGGGACTCTTTAGGTAGAGTGGAAGATATTAAAAGTTTCATCCCCACCTATGTAGAGGATGTCCTGGCCAGCGTGAATGTGAAGCCCGGTCTAAAGGTGGTGGTGGACTGTGCAAATGGAGCTGCTTCCCATATCTCCCCCCTGGTACTGCGCCGTACGGGGTGCCAATTAGTTACCCTGAACTCCCAGCCCGACGGTTTTTTCCCGGGAAGAAATCCTGAACCGTCTGAAGCTAATCTGGGAGAACTCATGCAAGTAGTTAAGGCTACGGGAGCCGATTTAGGAATTGCCCACGACGGAGACGCCGACCGTATGGTGGCCGTGGACGATGAGGGCCGTATGGCCGATTTTGATAAATTACTGGCCCTGGTAAGTGCCCAGATTGGTGGTACAGTGGTTACCACAGTAGATGCCTCAGCAGCAATCGATCGTTGCCTGAATAACGGGAATGGAAAAGTAGAAAGGACTAAGGTGGGAGATGTGCACGTGGCAGAGAAGGTAAGTGAAATAGAAGCCTCCTTTGGTGGCGAACCCTCCGGAACCTGGATACACCCTCACTTTTGCATGTGTCCCGACGGCATATTATCCGGATTACGAGTTATAGAACTGGTCCAAAAAAAAGGGCCACTATCCAAGATTTTAGATGCCCTGCCTACCTATCCTACTCTTCGGGTGAAGCTGGACTGTGAGGATGAAAACAAGGCATCGGTAATGGAGAAGATGGAAAAAGACCTGCCCCACCTTTTCACAGACGTAAAGGACCTGAACCCCATAGACGGTGTTAGGTTGACTTTAGAAGATGATAGTTGGGTTTTGGTGCGTCCATCGGGAACTGAGTCTTACATTCGGATCACCCTAGAAGGTAAAAGTCAAGAAAGGGCAGATAATATCCTTAAGGAATCAAAAAACCTTCTTAGAAAAACCATTGAAAGTTTTAAGGAGTAAATAACATGAGGGGCATAATATTAACTGCCGGAGAAGGAACCCGTATGCGTCCTTTAACCCTCACCCGGCCTAAGACCATGCTGCCAGTAGGAGGTAAACCACTATTGCAGTACAATGTAGAGGCCCTGCGCGATGCAGGGGTAGTGGACATTACCCTGGTGATAGGTTACTATCAAGAAGTGGTGAAAGAACATTTCCTGGACGGAAGCAAGCTGGGGGTTCGAATAAATTACGTAACCCAGGAGGAACGTCTGGGAACTGCCCACGCCATTGGAACCGCCGGTTCTAAAGGGACAGAAGAAATTATTATTTTAAACGGCGACATTTTAGTCCAGTCTCAAGTCATTAAAAGTTTGATTGATAAGTATCAGCGGACGGGCTGCGATACCATTCTCACCCTTACTGAAGTGGAAGACCCGTCCTCTTTTGGAGTGGTTGAGCTTCAAAATGACCGAATAATAGACATAGTGGAAAAACCTGCCTCTGGTAAAGCTCCCAGCAACCTGATAAACGCAGGTATATATCTTTTCACCCCGGAAATATTCGAAACAATTCGGAAAACTCCCAAATCACCGCGAGGGGAGTACGAAATAACGGATTCCATTAAAATGCAGATCCAGGCCCATAAGAAGGTTCTGGGCCTTATCTTCCAGGACCGGTGGATCGACATTGGTCGTCCCTGGGAACTTCTGGAAGTAAACGAACACTTTCTGGAAGAATTAGAATCCAAAATTGAAGGAAAAATTGAAGAAGGCGCCACAGTACACGGGTCCCTGGTACTGGGAAAAGGCAGCATAATTCGTTCTGGTTCTTACATCAGGGGACCGGTCTTCATTGGAGAAGATGCGGATATTGGCCCTAATTCTTTTATCAGAAATTATACTTCCATTGGGGATAGAGTAAGCGTAGGAAATGGGGCAGAAATAAAAAATTCGATCATCATGGACGATACTAACATTAACCACCTTACTTACGTGGGAGATTCTGTTATAGGAGCTGGTTGTAATCTGGCTGCCGGTACTAACATTGCCAACCTACGTTTTGACGACGGAGAAGTCAGGTTAACCGTTAAAGGAGACAGAATCAATACTGGTCGCCGCAAATTGGGAGTAATATTTGCAGATGACGTTAAAACTGGTATTAATTCCAGCTTCAACCCCGGAGTTATGGTGGGACAAGGAGCCCGGGTAGGGTCTGGAGCCATAATTTACCGGGACATATCATCCCACATGCTGGTTATACCCATCCAGGAACAGGATATAGTTGATAGAAGGTTGGAAGATTAATAAAATTTTACGATGAAAAAAATTCACCCTACCGTGAAAATAATGCCTGGCGTTCACGTGATAGGCTCGGTAAAAATAGGCAAAAAATCCTCTCTATGGTATAATGCAGTGCTAAGAGGAGACATAGAGCCCATTAGCATTGGAGAATTTTCTAATGTCCAGGATAACTGCGTTATCCATACTTCACATGGCTATCCCCTTAAATTAGGAGATTACGTGTCAGTAGGCCATGCCGCAGTCCTGCACGGCTGTCAGGTAGAAGATAACTGCCTCATCGGCATGAACGCCACCGTTCTAAATGGGAGTAAGATCGGCAAAAACAGTATTGTAGGCGCCGGCGCCGTAGTTACAGAGGGTAAAGAGTTCCCACCCGGAAGTCTCATACTTGGGATGCCTGCCCGGAGTGTTAGGGAACTTAAAAGTGATAAAATAGAAATTATTAGACAAAATGCTCTACGTTATGCTGAACTGGCCCTTATTCAAGAGGAATGATTATTATGAATGTGAAAAAGACCGTAGAGGAACTGGACCCCTACGTACCCGGAAGATCAATTTATGAAATAGCCACCAAGTACAGCTTAAAGCCAGAAGATATAATAAAGTTAGGTTCCAACGAAAACCCCCTGGGACCATCCCCTAAAGCAGTTAAAGCCACACAAGAAAGTGCTAAAAACATGCACCGCTACCCTGAATCAGATTTAAGTGATCTTATCCATCAAATAGCCCTTTACTCCCAGGTGAGACCGGAACAGGTGATTGTGGGTGGTGATGGGGCAGATGAAATTTTAGATGTGTTGGGTAAGACCTTTATGGACCCGGGAGACGAATTTATTGTCCCCTTACCTTCTTACATGTACTACGAGTTCACCCTAACTATTCATGGAGCAAAACCAGTGTTTGCCCGCTGGGATGTGGAAGGAAACCGATTGGACGTGGCATCGGTTTTGGAAGCTTTGACTCCCCGGACTCGGATAATCTTTCTGTGCACCCCCAACAATCCCACCGGAGGACTTATCTCTAAGAAGGATATTAAAACGGTTGTAGAAGGTACTGATGCTCTGGTTGTTGTTGACGAGGCCTACTTCGAGTTTTCAGGAGCAGAAAACGTGGATCTTCTGGAAGATTATCACAACCTCTTCATTCTGCGCACCTTCTCCAAGGTCCTGGGACTGGCCGGCATGAGAATTGGTTACGGTTTATCGAGTCCGGAAATAATAGAGTACATGCACCGGGTTAAACCTGTCTTCAGTCTCACCAAACTATCTTACGTGGCTGCCCTGGAAACCCTTAAAGACAGCGAATATATTGAAAAATCCCGGGAATTATCGGTTGACAGCCGCGAGTTGCTTTACCATGGTCTTCAAAAATTCTCACAACTGCGAGTATTCAAATCCTATGCCAACTACTTGCTAGTTGACGTTAGAGAAACTGGTATGGACTCCGGCCAGATAACCGAAGAGCTCATGAAGCGAGGAGTTATTGTTAGAAACTGTAGTTCATTTCGTGGCCTGGACGATTACTGGATCCGGGTGAGTGTGGGGACCTTAGAAGAGGATAAAAAGTTCCTGGAAATATTAAAAGGAATTATAAAATAATATTAAATGGTTGTGATGTGAATGCTGGTAGGTGGAACCATAATGTCTTCTCTGGAGTATCCAGGAAAGGTTTCCCTGGTGGTGTTCACTGGAGGCTGCATTTTAAGATGTCCCTACTGCCACAACCCCGAGATAATAGCCGGTGGCGAGGAAGTCTCACTGGATGAAATCAAGGCAAATATCAAGAAGACCCGGGACTTTCTTGATGCCGTGGTTATCACCGGAGGCGAACCCCTTATGCAGTGCGAAGACGTTAAAAAAATTTTAATGTTTGCCAAAGGCCAAGGATTATTAACTAAATTGGATACCAACGGCTGTTTCCCAGAAAACCTATCCAAAATAGTGGGACTCTTAGATTACGTGGCTCTAGACGTTAAAGCACCTTTCGAAAATTATCAACAAATTATAGGTTCGGACATTGGGACCAAAGTTAAAAAAAGTATGGAAATATGTGCAAAATCTCCCACATACCTCGAATGCCGCACCACCTACGTCCCTGGCCTCTTAAAACCTGGAGATATCACAAAAATAGCCAAAAATATTAATTGTGACCTTTACACTATTCAGCAGTTTAGAAACAGGATCGTTTTAGATGAAAAGCTCCATGAAACTCCCAACCCATTTCGTGATGAGCTTTATAAGATTGCTCTGGCTGTTAAGCCCATACTGGGTGAAGTTAAGATTAAAACTGCCGAGTTTGGGGAGGAGCTGGTTTGAGGATGTGTGAATCAGTGCGATCTGTTTTATATCTTCAAAATGTAGGGGGGATTCTAAATACCAATACTACTTTTTGGTAGTCGCCATTTAGAACTTCTAACGGGAGATAAAACCACTACCATCCGAAAATTGTGGAAAAAGCCCCTGAATATAGGAGACCGGCTACACTGCTACTGGAATTTAGTGTCCAAAGAGCGTAAGAAACTTTTTGAGGCGGAAGTTACGGAAGTGGAAGTCTTTCAATTTAGGGACCTTCTCCAAAACGATGATCTGGCTCAGGAAGAAGGATTTGAAAATTCTACGGAATTGGAAGCAGAGTTTCGCAAGTTGTACCCCGACCACACCCAGGAAGACTCCCTTTTTCAGGTCATAAGATTTCGCCGCTTGCACCGGGACGATTGGGAAGGGCGAAAAATAGATGAAAAGGCTATGATAACCAAAAGGGCCGACATACTATTTGACATGGGAAAATATCAGGACTCAGTGATGTGCTACACCGCAGCCCTGCGTTTTGATCCCCAGGATGTTTATCTTTTAAATCGTAAGGGTGATAACCTGTCTCGTCTGGGACTTTTCCAGGAAGCAGTGCACGCTTACGATCAGGCCCTGCAGCTGGACCCTGAAAATGAGTACATCTGGAACAACCGCGCTATAGCACTTTTAAACTCAAACCGTCCGGAAGAAGCTCTGGAATCTAATAATAAGGCCTTCAAACTTAACCCAGAAAACTTGCTGGTTCTCTACTGGAGGGGTTTTATCCTGGAGATGTTGGGGAAGCTGGAAGAGGCACTAACCCACTACGAGCGCATATTGGAACTGAACCCCCAGGACCCCGAAGCCTGGAACGCCCGCGGGAACGTTTTATCCCAACTGGACCGTACTGAAGAAGCTCTTGAGTCTTATGACCGCGCATTAGAGCGTTGTCTGGATGAAGAACCAGACGCATCAACTTGGAACCGTAAAGGAAATGCACTTTTAGAATTGGGCCGTTTTAAAGAGGCTATAAACTGTTACCAGGAGGCGCTTAAGTTGGAAAGAGAAAACGACGTGTTTTTGAGCAATCTAGGAGTGACTTACATGGAATTATCCCGCTTCCAGGATGCAGTGGACACCTTTCGCAAGGCCCTGGTCATTAACCCCCACAACGAAGACGCTAAAATTTTGATTGATGAGTGTCTGGAGAATTTATAATTCTAATTTTTAAAGTTTAAAAATTAAAAAAAATTATTTGGGCAAAACAAATCAGCTCAATAACCATTATTTATTGTAATTGCACTATCAAGTTCATATTATTAGATTACAAACTCAATCTCACCTATACACTCAATAAAGACGATAATTAAACCATAAGCGGGTGAATTTTGTGGTTCTCATCCACGAAAGTTATAGAAATAGAATTCTGGTCCAGATTGAGATGAGCTCCTATCTAAAGTCTCATTTTCAGTGTAAGCGCTTCTTACATTTCTAATAAAAATAAAATAACAATTTCCAGTAAGGTGAAACATTAGTTTAAATCTGGACCTACAGGGGAGACATTATAATCAATGCCCCAATGACTAATTCCATAAACATGCTTTTCAAGCAGGTAACGAATGGAATATACCAAGTTCAAATGAACAAAAGAGACCAAAAAACTATCCTGCAAGTTCCGACTAGGACCCGGAGGGAGATGTGGAGTACCCCGTCAGTACCATTTGGGCAGGAAAATAAAACTAATTTAAGACTTTTTAGGGGTGATAGCTTTGGTTAAGGCTGCAGCCCCACCGATTTTCACCAGATCTCCCACCAGGAAGGGTAGAAGGCCCATGGAAATTAGGTTTAGGAATGTAGGGTAGCTGCCCTTAACCAGATAGACCCAGAGACCCAGGCCTAAAAGACCAGGGACGTAAATTAAGGCAAAGTTAGCTAAAAGCATCAGAACCAGCATGGGGCGGAATTTACGGGCTTCAACGTATTTATCAGCGAAGTGGCCCAGGAAAAATGCAACCAGGATAAAACCTAAGAGATATCCTCCTGTGGCACCTAATAAAACTTCATATCCACCGTTAAGACCTGCGAACCAGTTCACTCCCAGTATTCCTACGACTAGATAAATGATCTGGCTGATCCCGCCCCATTTGCGGCCGAGAAGAACACCAGCCATTAATACGGCAAATGTCTGGGCCGTTACAGGTACCGGGGTCCAGGGCAGAGGTATTACTATTTGAGCCATTATACCCGTTATACAAGCCATAAAAAACGCTAAAATAACCTTGTTAATTAAAGACGTCTGGGAACGCCATTGGAACAGGGAGTATCTTTCTCGGACATAATTTTCAACTGTAATTTCCATTTTAATCCTCTCAATTTATATTTAAAATGTTAATCAGCCTTTCATAACCCTAATATGGTTTTGATGCTGATTCATGATTAAAAACTTTAAAATACTTAAGCTTCTAAAGCTCCTTTAACTACTAGACCCAGATACAATATATATTTTGTTGCCAAAAAATATCTTCAAAAAAAAAGTGGTCATGATAACCAAAACTATTTTTTGGTGCCCACCATCTCTTCAATTCGCTCGACGTAAAGGTCAATTTTAAACTTACGGCGCAGACCATTATCATTCATGTAACGCACCTTCCCAAAGATATTTCGCTCTTTCCAAGCCCGGTCATGCTTGCCAAAACACCAGGCCACCCCCGTAAACCCGTTAGGGTCCCGACCGTCCATCTGATACTTGTTATTTAGATAAAGTGCAGTGTGATAGGCTTGTAGTGGATTCTTAGACCATTCTAAGATTTTTTTACCCCAGTACATCCTCATGTATCCGTGCATCTTTCCCAGATGTACCATCTCCTTCTGAGCAGCGTTCCAGTACGGATCGTGGGTTTCAGCATTTTCCAACTCCGCCATGGTATATAAATAATCTCGGGGGTCACGGGCATGTTCTAGAAGAGTTTTTTGAGCCCAGTCCGGGAGGCAGTTGAAGTTATCATAGTCCGGATCGTAGAAGACAAAATTCATGGACAGCTCCCGGCGAATGATGAGTTCTTCCAAGTAGGGTTCCACTCCCGGACCACCGGTTTTAATAACTGATAGAGCTATGTAAAGAGGAGATATCTGGCCAAAATGGAGATAAGGGCTCATATTGGACAGGTAGTTCTGGGTGGGATCGTTTCTAAGGTCACCAAAGTGGTCCAGTTTATTTTCCAAAAAGGATTTTAGATGATGGATGGCAGAGATGTTTCCTCCCTGGATCCAGTCCACCTTTTGGACACTGCCGTCAATTTTTAACTCTTTTATTACTTTTTCTATATTAAGGAGGTTGAGGGATTCAAATTCAAGACCCAAAGAACTGTGGTGGATTTTTCTTATTTCGAGAGGGACCATAAAGTCATTTAATTGTTTTTGTATTTTACGGCGGATAGTACCAGCGGTGTACTCCTCTTTAGGAGAGGCAGTTTCTACCGGGACCACTAAGTCGCTTTCCACCTGGATAATAGGACATTGTATGATTTTAGCTGCTTCCTGACGCCATTCACGCTGCAAGGGCAAATATCCACAGTCGGTAACCATTATAGACGCTTCTTCAGCCAGTTTCACTGCTCCTTCCGGTGGTTTTTCAAGCTGAATAAGCATCTTTACGTTCCTATTTTTAAGTTCCCGTTGAGTTTCCCTCAACCCCTCCAGAAGGAAGTGGTAATGTCTTTGATTGGCCTCCGGAAAGTCATTAGTTAGTCCAAAGTAAACCAGGAGAGGTTTATCAAGTTCATTGGCATTTTTAACTGCATATTCCAAGGCATGATTGTAATGGGCCCGGGCTGATGCCTGCATCCAGTATAGAACATAACTACCTTTTTTAGTCTTCTCATCATTTAAAAGACTTATTCTCTCTTTTTGGATCATGTTTGAAGCCCCATGTAATATAAAATCCCATATTTACCCTGATAAACAATTATATGAAGGTTATCTCCATTAATTCATCGGGATAAGGGTTAAAAAAAGTCTGCTTTTTTAAATAATCTTCATCAAACCGGATTATCCAGGACTTCAAAAGATTCTGGCATAGAAGTAGTGGAACTCTTCCCTCCCGGTATTTAGTAATAGAATCCAGGAAAAAAGCTTTTTCATGGTGAGACAACCCCTGGGAGAAATATCCCAGTGCATGCTGCAGCACGTTAACATTGGCCGGTGGAGAAGCAGGTTCGTCCAGAGTTTTTAGTAATAACTGGCCATATTCCATTTTAAGTGTTTCCAATGGTTTATCCTTGGCATTAGAAATGATTCTACCAAGTTCCCTCGAGTAGACCTGGTTGTGAGCCATTAAAAGTAGTTTATTACCGGTATGAAATTCAATCAGATCATTAAAATCTCCTTCCTTTAAAAGGTCCCGGTATTCGGCCAGGGCAAATATGCGCGTCAAAAAACTTTCCCTGATCAGGGAGTTGCGAAGTCTTCCCTCATCCTCCACTGGCAACTGGTAAAACCGCTGTAATACTTCCCGGGCAAATGCTCCCACCCCATCGGTGCGAGGTCGGGAGTTACCTCCGTGGGGGTATATTCTAACTGCCTTAATACCACAAGAAGGAGATTTATTTTTGAGAATAAAACCATCGAGTAGGGGAAGTGAGTCTAAAAAGGAATCAGCAAATTTTGACATTTTTTCGGTAACATTAACTCCCGTGGAGGGTTGTATCAGCTCTATCATTTTCCCATTTTCAACCAGGCGTATGGGGGCTCGGGGGATGCCCAAACCAACTTCTAACTCAGGACATACTGGCTTAAAGTCTGCATGGTTTTTAAGCCCCTGAATAATGCTGCTCTTTACCATAGAACCGTCATAACGGCATGAATCAAATTCCAGGCATTTACTTACCACCAACTGTGGCCGAGAAAATTTTCTCACCATAAAACCCCCTTTGGAAATTTTACTCTTTTTTAATATTTGTAAGGTTGATTTTAAATAATTTGGGCTAAAAAGAGTTTTAGTTCAGCTTTGCATCACTTTCTAAATGTTAAAAGCAAGATAGGAACTGCCATTAGCTGTGCTGCCAGAGAAAGTAATACCAAGTATAGGGGATTAAAATCATAAAGGAACCCTATTAATAAGCTTCCTACAAACCATAAAACACCAAAAACCGTGTTGAAAACCCCGTAAGCCACACCTCTTTTTTCCAGAGGGGATATTTCTTCGATTGCAGCCCGCATCACCGACTCCTGGGCACCCATACCACCCCCATAGGGCCATTCCCAGAATTGCCAGGTAAAAACTTCCCAAAAATACCAGTGGGGCAAATAATGCCGCTATTAAAGTGGCTATAGCCATGGAAACAACTCCTAAACGGTCAAAGAGGCGCCCAAATATTAGTGCGGCCAGGGCATCTACGCCCATGGCCACCGCATAAAAGATGGATATCATCGTCGGGGAGAGGGCCATTGATTTCTGAAAGTGGTAGGCTATGAACGGAAAGTCAGCAAACCCTAGGGCTATGAGTGCGGCTGCTACCATGTAGATCCAGTAGGTTCTCTTTAATCCTTTGATTTCCAGATGAGGTACATCTATCTCCAGATCTTGAGTTTTAGGATAGAAAAATCGGCTGGTTA
>JAUYBK010000180.1 GCA_030693105.1 Methanobacteriaceae archaeon
AATAAATGCGGGTGGAATATTAAAACCGGCATGTGAGAGTTTCCCCAAATTAAGTGCTTTGCCCCCAATTTTTTCTATTGGTAGGTCTTTTTCTTTAAGATCTACTAAATACTTGTTTATATCCACCATTATTATCATTGCTCACAATCATAATCACTATATTCTCTGTATTTATTTTTAAAACAAGTAAAATTTTCGTATTTATTTTTAAGAATATAAAACAGTATGATTTCGTTCAATTCCCCTATCTTCATACATCTAAGGAACGTTATTCTATCAATGAATCTTGCTAGTCATCAGCTTATAAATAATATTTCTGTTTTTCATTAGTGTGATTAGTCGTGTAATTCCTGTGTAATGATACAAAGCTCCTTGATAGTCTGCAAAATTTAAAAAACCATAATTAGATACATTAATAGAGATATATAATTACTTAGATTAAAAATATAAGGGAGGTGAAATAATGGAGACACAACAAGCGAGTGGTGGGTCACTGATGGGCCTTGCTATTTTTTTCCTAATAATGCTCCTGCTATTCCCAGCTTTTACTGTTTGGCTATTATGGATAGCAATAGTAGCAATGTTTATTGCCGGCCTGGTATCATTAATAGTAAAATAATTCCAGTTGCCGTTTTTTTAAAAAATATCTTTTTATTTTTTGTTTTAATATTTTTTTGGATTATTTTTATCTCTTTTTAGAACAAAAATATCTGGTGTGAAATTAAATAAAAAAAGAAAAGTGAAAATATGGTAATGAAATCTCTTTTGGTTCTATTTTCATATCATCATCAAAATACTGAAAAAATCGCTAAAGTGTTCGCAAAAGTTCTTGATGCACAAATAAAAGCGCCACAGCAAATTAACCCTGAAGATCTTCAAGAGTATAGTCTAATAGGCTTTGGCTCAGGGATATATAGTGGAAAACACCACGAAACTCTGCTGGACCTTGCCGATAACCTGCCGCAAGTTACGAGCAGGAAAGCATTCATTTTCTCAACCTTTGGAGCCCCTGCCGTCGTGACTGATGGAGAACAATTCGAGAAATATGTCGTGAAAAATCACTCGGCGCTTAGGGAAAAATTGCAATCTAAAGGTTACATGGTTGTAGATGAATTTAGTTGTGCCGGTTTTAATACCAATAGTTTCCTTAAACTATTTAGGGGACTAAATAAGGGTAGACCTAATGATGAAGACCTCAAACATGCCGAAGAGTTTGCTCTGAACCTGAAAAGATCATTCTCGGGAAATTTAATGATATAACTGGCTAAAATATTAAAAGTAGTAGTAGAAATAAAAGAAGGTTAGAAATTAAATAAGCTTCTTTTTAACTTCTAAGGGCATGGGATGGTCTTTGCAGTATTCGAATAGGTGGCCGCATTCGGAACATTTGATTACTCCCACGTCGCCTTGGGGTACGTGTGGAATGAAGAAGGCATCCTCACTGGCTTTGGGATTTCTTTTCCGGGATATTTTCTTATCGACACATCCGCATTCTGGACATTTAATGGCTAAATCTTCAGTTTTCATATTATTTCCCCACATTTTTATAATGTTATTAAGGCACCATATATAAGGTTCGCATCTTAACGAACTGTAAGTAATTATACGAACTATCATATATATAAAGTTACCTATAGCCCCATAAATTTTTACTCAAAAACTCCAAAAATCGTCTTTAATTAGAATGGAAAGAAGATAAATACTATTTATGCCCACATAATACTGATGACCAATCATAAGGTTCTCTCCTCCGGGGATATTAAATATTTCGTAAAGACCCGTTCATTTCAAGAGCTGTGCCAGGCCCTCCAAAGTTTGAAAGGTAAAAAAGGACGTTTTTTACATGTTTTAGGGTCTCCCGGCACAGGAAAATCAGCTAACATATACAATGCCCTGGCCCGGCTAGACCTGGACGTGTATGATGCATTTTTATTTATAGATCATGATTCAACACCCGATGAGGTATATAAAACATTCTGGTCCACTATAGAAAAGGATATGGGTGTTGAAACCAAGAAAGATGTGTATAAAAAGGCAGGAGAATATGATCTGGTCCTATTTGCTGACCCTTTCCTGGATTCTGAATATATTGACGAAAATAAGGTTGGTCTGGGCCTGTGGACTGAAGAAAATGGTCCCAGCACTGCTCCTTTTTATTTTAGAGTCCTAAGAGAATATCTGGTCCACCGTAAATACTTGAAGGACCTTAACATCGTAACTCAGACGGCGTGGGTCCTGAAATACCGGGGGATCCGGTATGATATCCTCACCGACTTTAGTGTTTTCTCCCAGATACTGGTCTTTCTCTTAAAGATATTCTTTGACGTGGTGCAGATATCATACACGAAAGAGGAGACCATGGAAATAATTAAAAATCATCCCCTGGCAGTGACTGATGAAGAAATAAAAATGTATATTGAAAAGTATGGTTGTCGGCCTCGATTTATCTTCGAAGCCCTAGAAAGAAACCAAAAAAGTTAGCGTTTGTATTTTCTATCGAACCGTCGCACTGATTTTGCAATGTAGGGTTCGCATTTATCCAGTTCGGTTAAAAGACATCCTTTGATGGTGTCCGTACCTACTTCTTCCTGACCCTCTAATTTCTTTTGAATGTTGGTGAAAACTTCTTCTATAATCTCTTTTTTCTCTTCCACACTGTAACCAGCATCAATGGTGGCCTTCTGGAGTGATCCTTTAATTTTTTCTTCTTTAAATTCTTCTGCGGTTCCCTTCTTTTTTATAACCTTCAAAATAATGACCTCCTAATCTTAAATTAATCTTTGTACTATCTTACTTTTATAATTTAAATGAATAAAAAAAAAGGGAGTGAAAGTCAATCTCCACTATAAACCCAATAGGGCAAGTATCTGATTTCTTTTATCTTTTATCTGGTTTCGCAGAACCTGAATCTGAAATTGGTTAGCAGTCTTGTTTTGTTGTCTCAGGGTGCGTATCTGTTGTCTTAGATTTTCTATCTGTATTTTTAAGTCCTGTATTTGCTGGTATTTAGCGGGGTCCGATATTTTTAGAGCTTCTATCTTGGCTTCTAGTTGCTGGTGCCTCTTTGAGTTTCGGTACTGGTGGTCCCTTCCATTTTTCATTTGTTTTCCAATTTCATTTTTGAACTGGTATTTTTGGGTGCTGTTTAACTTACAGTTCTCACTGCATGCGGTGGAGTTACTATTTAGGGCATAGATTGGAACCATGCCCACGATCAGGGCTACTAAACCAAGTATGGCTAGTTTTTTCATTTATTTATCACCTCCGATAAGGGGTTAGTTAAAATACATTTTGAGTATAAAAACAATTTTCCCCGAATTATACCCAAATTAGACCAAAATCTGGCCCTAATTGACTTAATTATAATATAAAGTGTTATATGCTTTTTTTGATAGGATTATTTTTGATATTATAAGTCCGAACCCGTTTTGTATTAAAAATATAATGAAAATTTGTGATCTGATGATCCCGGGCTAGTTCGGCTAGTTATGTTCCGGGGAGAAAGTGTACTTTGCTGATCCACTGCTTCAGAATTGGGGTAGAAAA
>JAUYBK010000005.1 GCA_030693105.1 Methanobacteriaceae archaeon
TCTTAAAATAAAAAGTTGGGGAGGACTTAATAGCCATCCTCCCCGGTTTTTTTTAAATCAGTTCCACGTATTTCTTCTTAATTTCTTCAAACTCTTCTGAGGTTATAGCACCTAGGTCCAGAAGTTCTTTGGCTTTTTTAATCTTCTCCATCGGGTCAACATCCGGGGTTGCTTCAGTTTTAGGGGTGTCTCTTGGAGTTTCTACCGGGGGCTCAACTGGAGTTTCTACAACGGGGGTCTCCTCTACTTCTTCTGGAGGAGTAGGGGTTATAACTTCTTTTTCTTCCTTCTCAAGAGAGCTTTGTCCCAGTTTGAAGGTTTTAACTTCGGGGGTAGCGGTAGGAGGGGTTTCCTCTGGAAGTGGTTCTTCAACAGTTAGTTCTTCCGAAACTTCTTCTTCCACTGCTGTAATCTCTTCTTTAGGTGTAGATCCTTCTCCAGTCACATCTTCCATTTTCTGTCCGCACACCACGCAGAACTTGGCCTGAGGCTGGTTATGGTGCTGGCAATTGGGGCATTTCTTGTAATCTGCTGCTTCAGAGCGTGGTAGGGGTTTATCTTCAGCTGGTTCTTGGGAGGCTTCAACTACCTGTTCCAGGTTGTTCCCACATCCTATGCAAAACTTAGCATCTTTAGGATTTTCAGTCCCGCAGGATTCACAGATTTGAGTATCATCGGGAACTTTTTTTCTCACCGGGGGCACCGGGGTGGGTGCTTCTATTTTTGTCTCGGGTTTAACTCCTCTCCTACGATCTTCAAGCATTTTTTTTATTTCTTCATTGGAAACCATAACTTCACACTCCTATTTTTTTTATGTTTTAAGACGCATGATAATAAATTCTAATAGGCCTATAGAAATATTTCTCTTTATGAAATATTTCAGGACTATTATACTAATTTTACCCCACTAGTCATCCCCTACCAGTACTCCATCTAGTTAACACTTCCTTTAAGTTTATAAAATAACCAAATGATTCAAAAACCATATCAATCACTAAACTGGTTTAAAGTACCCATCATTCCCCTTTTTATGGCAGATTTCACAAAGGAAGCAGCTTCCACCAGGGCGTCTTCTAATTCAAGACCCCGGGCTAATAAAGCCGTAACCGCGGCGGAGTAGGTGCATCCACTGCCGTGGGTATGGGGACTTTCAATGATCTCTCCCTCCATCACCGTCACCGAACCGTTGTAGAAGATGTCTTTACCTTCCAGATGGCCCCCCGTTACCACCACCGGACAGATCTTCCCAATCTTCACAGCCGCACGCACAGCATCTTCTTCAGTTAGTATAGTGATCCCCGCTAGTTGCTGGGCCTCCTGGAGGTTAGGGGTAACCAGCCGGGCCCAGGGCAGTAAGTCCTTTTTAAAACTCTTTACCAGTCCTTTTTGAGACAGTTTTCCTCCGGATCCGGCCACCATAACCGGATCAACCACCAGCTCTAACTGATAATCGCGGGTCTTACGGGCCACCAGCTCCACTATATCCGTAGAGTATAGCATGCCCGTTTTAGCATATTTTAAGGGGTAAACTTCTTTTAAGAGGTCCAATTCTTGCTCAATAAACTCCAGTGGCACCGGCTCAATACTGGCTACCCTGCGAACGTTTTGGGCGGTTAAAGCAGTTATAACAGCAGTAGCGTACACTCCTAGTGCATGGAAGGTTTTCACATCGGCTATTACTCCCGCACCTCCCGAAGGATCGAAACCAGCAATGCTGAGGGCTATAAGGGAGGACATGGTTTATATCCTTTTTAATGAATTTTTGGATCGTTCCACTCGCAACCGGTCCGATCCCCGGTGGGAGTGAACCGACAATCCCAAACTTTCCAGGTACTTTTGGGTGTGGGTGCCAGCTCCGTGGAGCATGATCTCCCCCAAATCTTCCGCCGTGTTCACGTCCAGTGATAAGTAGAAGGAATCAAATATTTGAAAGCTTAAACCATTTTTTTCAGCCTCTTTTATGTGTTTGAAGAAACTAAAATCCCCAAATCTCATCGGGAATTTCCGAGAGGGGCATAGTAATGCATTGGTTCCACCGCCCTTGGCCGGGGCAATGACCACATCTTCCTCTTCGGCAATTTCTCTCATCATCTGCACGTGGCCGGTACACAACAGGGGCACGTCGGAGGGCACGATGAGAACCTGATGGTAACTACCGGAGCACCACGCTACAGCCTGCATCAGGGCCCCGTTTAAGTCGGTTTCACCTTCTTCACGGAGACATTTAACAGATAATGGTTTTAGGAAGTCCAGCACATCCCGGTCAGAGCTTATTACCAGGACCAGGTCGTTAGAATCCTTCAAAGCTCTTACCACATCTTTTAACATAGCTTTCAATAGATTTTCCCGTTCGGGGGGTGACAGTGCTGGTGAAAGCCGGGTTTTGGCCTGGGTAAATCTGGATACTGGTATTATGGCGGCTGTCTTTTTCATATTCTTAACCTTTCCCAATTAAATCCCCAGTGTATTTTTAAACCAGTTTCTAAGTGCGTCTATCCCGCTGGTAATTCCTTCGGGGCTGGACAGGTTGGTCATGTTCTTTAAGGTTTCGTTAGAAAGTCCAAACTGGGTGGTGACGTTGTTATTAGCGGCAGTCAAATCCTGCTTCAACTGGTAATAAGTTGATTTACTGCTCTGGACCATAGCTTGTGCTTCACCAGTGTAAGGGTCCACTTCCCCCCCTTTTTTCAGGATCCATATTTTCAACTGGGCGCTGCGGGCGCTGGACGGGTCAGAAGGGTTGGAATCCGTGATTATAGTGAGAACCATAGTATTGGCAGTCTGGTTTGCTGTTAATTTGGCCCCGGGAGTGGCTTTCTGGTCGGGCTCGGCGCAGTACGTTTTAACTGTGCTGTTGCTAGCGGCGGGTATGGTAAGATCCTCGGCTACCACCAGGTCCTGGGACGAGGGGTTGTTTAGAATCTGTCCCTTTCTGACAGTGACCGGGGTTGTTCCATTATTTTTCATGGTCACGGTGTGGGGTACGGTACCAGCGGCAGTGTCCTGCTTTATTTCCACCTTACCATCGGCCTGCGCCTTTTCAAGGTCAACACCCCCCAGTGAGGCGAAGTTAGTTACTCCCATAACCACTGCAAAAATTACTATCAACGACACTAACAGTATAACCCTGAAATTCATTCTAACAATTCCTCCCTAGTAAGTTCGGGCCAGAAGAGCCCGGTATTTAATCGGCTGACCGCATTTTATACAAATTCCATCTAAAACTTCTTCCTGGGCTCCCAGGATATCCACGTGAAATAGTTCCTCTAGATCTTTACCACAATCTTCGTCCCCACACCAACAAAATGACACAATACCGCCTTTTGTTTCAATAGTTGCTTTTGCTTCATCTATGGTGGAAACTTCCCGGATGTTGTCCTGCAGATTTTTCCAGGCCTGGGCTTTAAGGTTTAGGGTGATAAGCTTTAGTTCACCTTTAACTTTCTCCACCACGGCATTTTCCTGGTATTCTAAGAATTCCTTGGCTCCATTTCTTCGTTTGAAGACAATTTTACCCTCTTTAAGGTCGCGAGGCCCGATCTCTATCCGGAGGGGCACTCCTCTCATTTCCCATTCATAAAATTTCTTACCGGCCCGGAGGTCCCGATCATCCAGGTGGACCCTTATACCTGCTGATTTCAACCTATTTTTCAGGTCTTCACAGAATTCTAAAACTTCTTCGGCACCTTTTTTAAATATAATGGGCACTACCACCACCTGGAAGGGAGCCACTTCCGGTGGAAGTGATAGTCCTGATTCATCACCGTGCACTCCGATTAGGGAGGCACTGATCCGGTCCGAGAGCCCGTAGCAGGACTGGTAGACGTATTCATGTTGACCTTCCTCAGTTTCGTAGGTGATCTGGAAGGTGCGGGCGAAGGTCTGGCCCAGGTTGTGCACGGTACCGATCTGGAGGGTTTTTCCATCGGGCAGTAGGGTGTCAAAGGCCATGGTGTAGTCGGCCCCGGGAAACTTGTCCCACTCCGGACGTCGGGTTACGACGTAGGGAATGCCTAACTGGTCAAAAAAGGATGAATAAATTTCAATGGCACGTTCCACTTGTTCTTCTGCCTCTGGGGATGTGGCGTGGACGGTGTGAGCTTCCTTAAAGGTAGTGATTTCCCTTACTCTAATTAAGGGTCGGGTGTGTTTGGTTTCGTAGCGGAAGGTGTTGACTGCTTGATAAAACCTCATGGGAAGATCCTGGTGACTGCGCACCCACAGTGCAAACATGGGGTACATGGCAGTTTCACTGGTAGGCCGGAGGGCCAGTTTCTTTCCAAGGGGAGTTAGTCCGCCGTGGGTTACCCAGTACACTTCTTCTTCAAATCCTTTAACGTGGATGGCCTCCTTGGCCAGTTCATCTTCGGGTATTAGTAGGGGGAAGAGAACTTCCTCGTGGTCTTCGTCCAGAATACTTTTAAGTATGTTCAGGGTGTTTTTTCTTATCTGAAAACCCTGGGGGAGCCATACATGCATCCCCTTAATAGGATATCTGGTGTCGATAATTTCTGCTTCTTCTAGGATGTTGTGGAACCATTCACTGAACTTGGACATTTCTTCACCGATAGTGTGTAATTTTAAAGTCAATACATAGCTTTTTAGGTGTTTAATAATAAACTTTTTGACAGCAACTAGCTAAGAGATTATTAAATATAGTACAGAAATTTTTAAGGAAATTTTAAAGTTGGCTAACAGCCCTCCTTTGGCGAGGATCAGGGGAAGATATCAAAAATTATTTTAAAGAAGCCCTATCACAATTTAGTAGTAGACGGATGGTGGTGAATATATGGATTTTAAACAGGTGTTGCTCCCCCGGGAGATGCATGTGGGACCCGGTGTAATAAATGATACCGGCGCCATATGCAAAGATTTAAGAATTAAAGGTAATGTTTTGGTGGTCACGGGACCTAAAACCTTGAAAATTGGGGGGGAGCAGGTTATAGAAAGCTTGCAAAAAAATGATTTTGAAGTGGAAGACATTATCATTCACCACCCCTCCCTGGAAACAGTGCAAGAGGTGCAGGACCTGCTCCAGAAGTGTTCAGCCGTCCTGGGTGTGGGTGGAGGTAAAGTGATTGACGTGGCTAAACTGGCTTCCACTTCTTTGAAACTGGACTTTATAAGTATCCCCACTGCTGCTTCTCACGATGGCATTGCTTCACCCCGTGCGTCTATAAAAAACGATGCGGGGAGTGTTTCTTTAGAGGCTGCTCCCCCCATGGGAGTTATCGCTGATACCCGGATAATCAGTCAGGCCCCTTTTCGTCTTTTAGCAGCCGGCTGTGGGGACATAATCTCCAACCAGACCGCAGTCCTGGATTGGAAACTGGCCCACCGACTTTTAAACGAGTACTTCAGTGACTCGGCCGCGGCTCTTTCACTCATGACCGCCGAGATGACCACTAAAATGGCGGATGCGGTAAAAGAGGGACATGTGGAAAGTGCAGCAGTGGTGGTTAAGGGACTCATCAGCAGTGGCATGGCCATAAGTATTGCCGGCAGCAGTCGACCAGCCAGCGGAGCAGAGCATAAATTCAGTCATGCTCTGGATATTGTAGCACCTAAACCTGCCCTGCACGGTGAGCAGTGTGGGGTGGGTACCATTATGATGATGTACCTCCATGGAGGAGATTGGAGGTTCATACGGGATACGCTCCAAATCATTAAAGCCCCTATCAATGCCCAAGAGTTAGGTATAAAACCAGAACATATTATTGAAGCCCTTACCAAGGCACCCCACATCCGTGAGAAGCGTTACACCATTCTCGGGGACCGGGGATTAACTTCGGAATCTGCTGAAAAAATAGCATTGAAAACCGGAGTTATTGATTAAGAAGTTTAGTAGATTAACCATACAATTTTACTTTCCACCGGGGTCCTGGTTCTTTAATTATACTGTTTTAATCAGATTTGATTAAAAATTGTCCCTATAGATTTATATTTAACAGAGGTTACTCCTCCCCTCGTTTTGAAGACCTGAAACCTTGGTGTTATAAATTGTATAAAGTAAGTAGGGAAATAGATATAAGCTTTGAATTTGATAAAAGACTTATTGGACGTTATTATCAATATTATCCCGATAATACTTTTCGACTGGTCCATGATATCAATGGGTTAGGCCCCGGAGGATTACTACATGATAACTCTTATAGGAACGGATCTGGCAGAGAAAGGACTAAAATTCATGCATTACGGCGCATCCAGCAAATGTGAGGATTGTCGGTTTAAGGCCACTTGCATTGACTCTCTGGAGGGGGGGCGAATGTATCGGATCAAAGATGTCAAAGATGCCAAACAGCCCTGCCCCATCCACAACGGGGGAGAAGTCCAGGTGGTGGATGTGGACCGGGCCTTAATCAAGGTGCTTCTCGACTCTAAAAGGGCCTTTGAGGGCTCTAGATTTTCTTACAATCCCCGCCCGTGTGATGAAGAATGTTCACTTCGAAACCTGTGCTTCCCAGAAGGATTATACAAGGATGATAAATGCAAAATCGTTAAAAAATTGGGAAAACCCCTAGAAAAATGTCCTAAGGGATTGGAACTCATCATGGTACTGGTTAAATAGTAGATATACCGGGTTCGGGTTAAATTATAGGAATAATAAATTTAATATCACGGAGTGCATTTTATGGACCAAAAAAGACAAGTCGGACTGGAAGCTGCCCTTCGAGTAGAAGATGGGCAGGTGGTAGGACTGGGAACCGGTTCAACGGCTCATTATTTTATCAAAGGCCTGGGAGATCGTATAAAAGAGGAAGAACTGGATATTTTAGGTATACCAACTTCTTACCAGTCTTTTTTTCTGGCCCAGGAGTGTGGGATACCCGTTACCACCCTGGACGAACACCAGGTGGACCTGGCGGTAGACGGAGCCGACGAAGTGGACCCCCAACTTAACCTCATAAAGGGAGGGGGAGGAGCCCACACCCGGGAAAAGATGGTGGATTACGATGCTAAAACTTTTCTGGTTATCGTTGATGAGTCTAAACTAGTTGAAAGGTTAGGAAAATTTCCGGTACCAGTGGAAGTCCTTCCCCTAGCTTACCGGGTGGTCAAAGACCATCTTTTGTCCATAGGAGGCATCCCTAATTTACGTATGGCTCAGATGAAGGACGGTCCGTTTATCAGCGATAACAACAACTTCATCTTAGATGTGCAGTTTACATCCCTACCCGATCCAGCACAACTGGAAATGGAACTCAACAACATCCCTGGTGTTTTAGAAAACGGTATATTCACCGGTGCGGTGGACGAAGTATTGATTGGCTCATCTAGAGAAGTAAAGAGTTTAAAAAGATAAATTAAGATATATTTAGGGATTAATTCATGAAAAAATTAACTAAAAAATTGTTACTGGTCCTGCTAATACTGGGTGTAATTCTGGTAGCAACCGGGGTTTACATTAGCTGGCACCCTATCGTACAGGAGAGTAGCGGATCCATTTCCAGCCCCACCCCAGAACCGGAGGATAACATTTACTTCCCCAATAATACCGTTAACCTCACTCCAAACGAAACCATTCCCCAAAATGTGGTCTTCAACGGTCAAAATTACAGTGTGATAACTAAAGACCTGAAATTCATTGGCCCCAACACTCCGGTATGCCCCAACGGTGGTTCTACCAACACCATCCAAACTGGTTCATCCACCCGGGGGAATTACTGGTTTTACTACTACCACTGCAACCTCTGCCAGAAAAACTTTGCCAATTATGCCAGTATCTAAGGTTAAATTGGTTGTGAGATTAATTTAATGGGGGGTTAACTCCTTTACTTAGTAAATAACCACTTCTTCTTTTTTAAATTCTTATAGATGCCGGGGAGGTAAAATCTCTTAGTAGGGAATCATCTGGTGTTGGGGGTATTAATATTGTGAGATTTGAAAAAACTTCTAAAGGGAGTACACCCACCACAGTCCCAGAACAGCACTGGCTAGATTGGCCAGTATTGATACATATAGGGCCTTAGGATATTTTATTTGGAAAAGTAACATTATGAGTAAGCTTTCCACCAGAACCACCACTACTTCCAAAAAAAACAGGTTGTTCAGGAGGTAAAAGTAGGTGAACTGGGCCAGGGGTAGGGTTAAAAAATTGATTAATACTGCGTATCCTACTATTTTTAGGGGTTTGTCCCTTAAAATGATCCACCAGAGCGTGGCTTCCACCACCACCGTCAGGGCCAGTGACGTGAGAATAAAGTCAAATATCATCGGTATCGGCGGTATACCAGGATGCTTATAATTATTAACGCCGCAAGGATAGGGATGAGGGTGTAGTAGAGAAACAGGTTGTCGGGGACCGGTGTAGAAGGTGGAGGGGTGGTGTTCTGCTGGTTATAGTTTTGCTGGTCAGTTTTTCCATTTTGATATTGGTAGATGATCCGGGACTTTTCAATCTTAAGGGGATTTACGGAAACTATCTTTAGAATGATGGTAACATTCTCCAGGGGGCTTGACTCACTAAATGTCTCATAAATAGCTTCCAGTTCCAGATCTGACTTTGAAACCTTAGAATTGTTGTTGAAGTAGGAGTCCAGTTGGGTGAAGTTCATCTTTTCAATTGCTGCGGGGTTGAAGTCTGATTTTTTAGATAGATAGATACGGGCCGTGCTGAACTTGTAGAAGGTGAAAGAAGATGAATTTAAAACCACCAGATCGGGGGAGGGGCTTCCATGAAGGAGGAACACGTATTGGGGGTAGTCGTTAATATTTTCCAGGACGTAGTAGATGGGCACGTTCTTCTGGCCGGGTTCTATAACGTCAGCATAAGCCGGTGAAAAGAGAAAACAAAAAATCAAGAAAACCAGGACCACCACATTTCCAGACTTCATGTTAATTAATAGAACGTTATTTGTATATATTTCTTTTAAATTCACTTATTTATTTTCATGTCCCGTCCCCCGGCTGCTTATTAATAATAGCTCCCGGGCCGGAAAACCTTTTAAAAAGGGAAGATAAGAGAAAGGCTAATGCCATAAAGAGCACTATAGTAGCACCAGAGGCCAGGTTAAAGATGTAAGATAAGAAAAGACCACCAAAAGTCAGAACGGTCCCCAGGAGCACGGAGTAAAACATCATTCTACCCAGGCGGTTGGTGTAATTTCTGGTAATGGCGGCTGGTATGGTTAATAGGGCGATGATGAGTATTACCCCCACCACTTTGATGAGTACCACTACCGATAAGGCCACCAATGAAAGTAAAAGGAGGTAAATTGCTTCGGCGGGCATTCCCACCGCGGTACTGAATTCTTCGTCGAAGGATAACGACAGAAATTCTCGTTGAAAGAGGAAAACCGTGATTAAGATCACAACATCTAGGATTAGCATCAAGTACAGATCCAGCAGGGGAACGGTGAGAATGCTCCCAAATAAATAGCTTAAAAGGTCGGGAGCGTATCCAGGAGTGAGGTTGATGAATATTATTCCCAGGGCCATGCCCACGCTCCACAGAATACCAATGGCCGTGTCCTCACTGACCTCCATATGCTTATTTATAATGCCAATAAGGACTGCAGATAACACGGTAAATGGCACTGCCGCCAGGATGGGATTTAAACCTAAAAAGTAACCCAATCCCACTCCACCAAAGGCAGCGTGGGATATTCCCCCACTTATAAAGACGATCCTCTTTATTACCACGTAGCTACCCACCACACCGCAGGCTACACTGGCTAAGACGGCGGCCAGGAAGGCGTTTTGCATGAAACTGTACTGTAATATTTCTAACAAGTGGGGGTCTCCATATTGCCTTTTTTAGTGTTCACGGAGTATGCGGTGGGGTATTCCGTGGGATATTAACTCCAAGGGGCATCCATACACTTCTTCCAAACCAGGGGCAGCTTCTTCAGCTGGACCATGGTAGTATAGTCGCCGATTTAAACAGGCAATAATATCCACCTGATCCGAAACCGCTCCCACATCGTGGGTAACCAGGATGATGGTCATTCTTTTTTTAAGCTTTCCCAGGAGTTGGTAGAATGAATACTGCATTTGGGGGTCTACACTGGCCATGGGCTCATCTAACAGGAGAAGTTTAGGATTTCTAACCAGGGCCCGTGCCAGGAAAACACGTTGCAACTGACCGCCAGAAAGCTGTCCAATTTGACGTTCCTCCAGACCTTCCATCCCCACTTCCTTCAAGGTCGTAAATGTTGCTTCTTGGTCTTCAGGAGTGTAGTTTTTGAGAAGGCCATGGTAACGGCCGGTTAGGACCGTATCCAGTACGTTGATGGGAAAGTCCGGTAGGAAGGACACCTGTTGGGGTAGGTATCCCATGGTCTTCCGGGCTTTTTGGGGTTTTTGGCCATAGACCAGGACTTTGCCCTCCCCGGGTTGGATGATCCCCAGTATCATGCGGAGTAAGGTGCTTTTTCCCCCTCCGTTGGGCCCTATAACACCCAGAAAAGATTTATGAGGAACCTGGAGGTTAACTTGATCCAGTACCTTCTGTTGCTGGTAGTGGAAGCTCAAATTTTCTATGCTAACTGCGATTTCCTCCATTTTTTTACAACCCTATTTTTTACTATCTTTAATTCTTTTTATTAATCATTAAATCCTGGAAAAGGCTTCTGCCACTTTTTTCAGGTTTTCTAAATAGTTTCTAGCTAAAGGGTCTACCAACACTACTTGTCCTCCTATTTCGGTGGCTACTGTCTGGGCGTTTCTCTGGTTAAATTGGGGGGCTACAAAAACTACTTTTATGTTTTCACGGCGTGCTTCATCAATCACTAGGGATAGATCTTGAGGGGTAGGTTCTTTACCTTCTTTTTCAATGGATATCTGCTCTAACCCATAATCCCTGCAGAAATATCCCCAGGCAGGGTGGTAAACCAATATTTTTCGGGTTTTAATTTCTTTCAGGGATTGAGTAAGGTTCTGGTCCAGT
>JAUYBK010000009.1 GCA_030693105.1 Methanobacteriaceae archaeon
TTGACACGCGAAAATTAAATAGAATATATATTATTTCATCTGATTTTGAATATTTTTCATTGATTAGAGTATAAACTTCCTTAAACTGATTCCATTCAGGTTCATAATTTGATTCATCACCGATGAAGACTTTAACTGCCATGATTCTTTTCGTATCCGGTTTGAAAATAACTCTATAATTAACGATTTTTCTTCATTGAAACATATACTGTTTAATTATATTTACTACCGCCTTGGTGATTTTATACGGTTCTTGCATATTTGGCTGCTTATCCCACTCTCCAAAAATTTGATCTCGGTCGTTTTGGGATATATCTTGCCCATCAATTAATTTATCAAGTTTTATTGCCATATCTCTTACAGAATTGTGATCATATAAATCAGGTAATACTTTTATAAGGGCGATAATACCCTTCCCCTTTCTAACTTTCATAATCTACGTTCATGGGTTGTTACTATTTTAATATTACGAAGAAACTGTTAAGTCACCACGCAATGGAGTGTCAACTGCTATGAAATAAAATTGAAAATATATCAATTCCATCTGATGATGCTATTGCAATTGCATTGAGCTTCTCAGAAATATCGAACCAATTCACATCGTTATTGAAAATAATCTTATTTAATAGAGTTCCACTCTTATCAAAAATTGAAAATTCTTTTCCATCAGAAATGAAAAATAGTTGTTTATTGTTGTGATATTCAGCAAGAATCTTTCGATTCGCAAGTTTGTATTTATTTAAGATTTTCCCTTTATCTATAAAATAAATATATCCATCTTCACTTTTAATTACTAAATTTTCGCCATCATTAGATAAAATTATTTCGTTAATTTGATGCGAACTAATTTTATGATGCCAGATTACTTGATTTTGCATATTTAAACAAAATAAATCACCAGAATAGCATCCTAATAGAATATATTTTGAATCTGGGGATATTTTTAAAGCTCTAATGTCATTAAATGGTTTGACAATTACTTCCATTTTCACATTAATTGAGCCTTCTTCACCTTGAAATTCATCTATGACTATCTTACCATTTTCATCATCAACAATTAATATATCACTTCTACCATCATCTATTTCCAGGTATCCCAATCCGTCTTCATCATCAAGTCTTATAGAAATAGAGTTTTTATCCGTAGAAACATATATCGCCTTACCGTCATCGCATTTTCCAATTTTTGCATTTTTCACCCAATCAATACCATATTTTTTTTCTATAAATTCTAAGAGTTTATCATTATCGTTTCCTGGGATTTCATCCCATCTAAACAAATGCTCTTCTTCAACTGGTTCTTTTGGGCAAATCCATTTGATCAGCTCTTTTTTACCTTTGTCAATTAAATATGCTGTATCTTTAATAGCATATAAAATCAAACCTGTATCAGATATAGACATATCCTTGAAATTATATTTATCCAAAATTTTAGTATCATAATCCCATACTAAATCTCCAGCACCATTGAAATTTCTTATTTTAGAATCAACTGACCAAATTACAAATAAATTTGAATTAAATGAACTAAACCTAACATAAGAATTGAAATTGAAATTAGATACTTCTGCTCCATGATTATTTATAAACCACAATTTTGTATGTACACTATCCTCTGATTCCCATTTGGTTGTATGAACTATGATTGTTTTATCAACACAACAAATATTATTAATAGTATCAAGATAATGAATTTTCCATTCAGTTTCAAAAAATTCATTTGTTTTAATAAGATTATATGGCTTTTGAGAACCATCTAAATATATTAGTTTGTTATCTATGAACCTTATAAGGCTGGGTTTCTTTTGAGTTTTTAAATTCTTAATAAATTTTAATGATACAGAACTATTCATAGGATTTATTAAAAATGAATTCTCTTTGTTTTTTCGAGAACGTAGTTTAGGCAATACTTCATTCGATTGGTTAGGATATTTAGTGAAAAATTGTTGTATTATATTCTCTACACAATCTTTTTTTCCTTGTTCCTTATATAAACTAATTAATTTCCTATAAGCTCTAAATACATCTTTTTCAATAGTTTGCTTTGTAAGTTTTATCTCATCGTCAGGAGCTTTGAGCCGTTTGTAAAATTTCTCAGCAATATCTATTGCTTTTTCCCAATAATCTATCGCTTCAGCATATTTTTCTAACTGATATTTTGTTTTAGCAATACATTTACAGTGAAATATATCCTCATGATCATCAACAATATTTTTATATATTTCTATCTTATTGTTCTCAATTTTAGCAATAAATTCATAAGTTACTCCATAATCACTTTCTAGAATTACCTTGGTTTTTTCATCGTTGAGACCGAATATAAAAATAGTTCTTTCAACGGAAATCTTTATTGTTTTGCTATCAATTATTTCAACTCTTGGTATTTGTGTATAATCTAATCCAGTAATTCTATTAAGAATTTTTAAGAGTCTCTCTTTATTAGTTCCTAGAATATCATCCCAACTAAACATAAATTTATCAGTAATTATATAAGCCTGTGAAAAAAGAGATTCTGCTTCTGCATATTGTTTATTATCAAATTTTGATTGAGCTGCACTAAATAGTCTCATTCGTTTACGAATTTCACTTTCTTTAATACTTCCCACTATTAGATTCCCATCTAAATCAATGCAATATGAATCTTCATCATATCTATTCGCAGATAAATATATCGTATTATTATCTAAAAATTCAATTACATGTATTAAAACTCTTGAATGATTATTTTTTACCCAACGTAATTTAGTCTCATTTATATTAAAGCAATAAATTTTATCTTCAGGAATAGCTGTTGTAACTATCAGAATAGAGTTATTCTCACAAAACTCTGATCCAAAAATATTTGAATTAAACGTATATATGAATAGTTCCTGACTTTCTTTGCTAAATAAATAATATTCTTTATTGCCACATAATATAACCCGCCCATCATCAGAAACAAAAGCGTTAGTAGATGAGTTAAGTTTTATAAATTCTTTTTCCCATAATATTTTCGATTTATTTTCTATAAGGTATAATTTACCAGGAATTTTAATTGTGTTTCCATCTTTATTTTCCATACCATGAGAACTACTAAATGCAACAATATAATTCTCATTTTTGGATTGGTAATAGTGACTGGAAATATAATGGTCATCTATTATTAAATCTCCATTTTTATTTACTTGTATTTTCGACATTTATTGCACCATCAATAGTTTCAGAGGTAACTATTTCTCCAAGTATGTTAACTTAATGATATCAGTTCAGGGAATGAAAATGCCCGTTTTAATCGTCCTTTATCATATCCGATGGTTTTAGTCATAAAATATTCCATCATTATGTTTTTATTGTTTTTATTTTCGTTTGATAAATTGCAATTTGAAATATAATCATAAATCTCTTCCCATGTAATGCGTATAAATTTCCTTCTCGGTCCCTCATTGATATGTTTTTTGAAAACTAACTCAATATCCTTTTCTTCCCCAGCCAATACTAGATTCACAAGATAAAAATCTAAAGATAGTTGTTTAGCTATCCAAGTTCCAAGCAACCAAAATCGCATCAGCTCATATTTTTTGGCAACTATCGCAACTGTTTTATAATCAGATTGAAATACAGTGGTAAACCAGTTATTTCCGCCTGTTTCATATTTCTTAGAATTGCCGTTGCGGGGGGTGTTTTCATTTTTTGCAGCGAATTTTGCTTCTATAAAGAATAACACTTTATCACTTAATACAATTAAATCGGGTTCAGAACCTAAATGAGTTTTCTCTCCAAATTCCTTTCTCACCTTTTCTAGCTCATTCCATCTGCCTTTTTCAGATAATGAATATGACCAATAAATTACTTTTGGATTCGAAATAAGTTCATTTTTAGTATGTGATAAAATAATCTTGGTCAAAAAAGTACCCAATAAATCATTATTTCTTTCCAAAAATCTAAAAACGTTCCAGCTAACAGCATCTTCACTGTTGACAGAATAAAACGGTGCATAGAACCTTTTCACCCCCTTTATTCCCTCAAGAAGACTCTTGTCATCTTCATCATACCAAAGTAAATTATCTTTAATATCATTGTATAAAAAACTGGTTGGTGATATAAAGATTTTGTGCTCTTTACAAAAATATTGATCGAAATCTACGTCATAATCTTTTCCTTTAATTAAATAGGATCCTAAATTTTTTTGAATATTTCCTGTCATTAGTTCAACAAGTGTTCCACAATCCTTGACAGGACATTCAATTTTTCCATCCTTTTTTACGTTATTTTCTTTCAGTTCTTTAATACCGAGCATTTCTAAAAACCTATTTTTAATGTAGTCTTTCCTTCAATCTCATTTGCATGTTATTACTGTACCAACGAATGGCATTCTGGCATTAGGTCTGTCACGCTTAAAATTTTACTGAATAACTCTTCTGTTTCTTTTGAAAATAGCGGAATTTCTTTCGCCTCTGTGTCTGAATGTTTATGGATAGATGATGATGTTCGATTATTATCAACTTTGTAGCCGTAAATATAATCTCCATTGAATATTTGTTCATAAGTAATCTGGTTAAATAAGGCGTCAAGACAATTACTATCAATACTCAATTGCACCAATGAATCAAAATGATTATTTATGGCATCTATGAAAGTTTCAGGAAGTTTCCCCATATCTGTTAATTCATAAATTATACTCCTAATGTTTTCTTTTGGATACCATAACTCCCAAGAAGGATTCACTTTAATTATGTGTTCTTCAAAAGATAATTTTTTACGAGCTTCTTCAGGTGAAACTTTCGGCAGTCTATGGTATTCAGGTCGAATGGAAGGATATACTCGATTTGGCGTTGTTATATGAGAATAAATTCCATCTTCTTTATGAATAATCGTAACATGTTTTCCTTCTGCCGCCTTAAATCCAACAATTAGATTCCCCTTAACATTTTTTTCTGTAAAAAAGTCAAAATTCTTTCCTTCACAATTGAGCTTATTATTTCTTTTGGATTTTTTTTTGGTCATCAAAACAGAATAGTAATATAACAAAATAAAGATATTCATACTATTTTCTGAACGGTGATACCCCGTATAAAACGATAATACATGACATCTAATTTCGATTTCTGTCAGTTATTGCTATCCTCTCCCTCACCCCCGCCGTCCACATATCCCCCCAGTGCAGCAGCAACAGCAGCGGCTCTTCCTTATGCGCCACCGAGCGCCCCTCTGGCACATACATTCCATCATGGTAGGCGATCGCCTGCGCCTCGGCATCTGAAAGCGGGATATACTGCGAAAGAAGAACAGACTATCGAAATGAAGGAATATGAGGCATATTGTAAGGTGTAAAGTATCGGTTGCGGTAAATTCAGAGGGATTGAAATTTCTTCTAAATGGGATTATCTGTCATGTCTGTGGTTCTTTAGCTGCGGTTGTAATATGTGGTTTTATTGAAATATTTTTAAAAAATTTATATTAAATTGTTATATTTCTGTCCACATTGTTCACGTTGAATCTAAGATTTTCTGTTTTTGTATCTTTACTTAATTTCCTTTCCAGTTTCCGAAATCTTTCGGCTAGTTGTTTATATTTTCTTCTATCTTCAATTGGTTCATCAATTAGTTTTATTACAGAGAGACGATCAAATTGTGTATTCATGCCATCAATCATGGCTTCTGCTTGGGTTATTCCATTATTTTCCACAATGTCTAAAAAAGTTTTTAATATGTTATTTATTCCATACAAATGAATCATTTAATCACCAATATTCAGTCTAATCACAACTTTAAATAAAACTATCGAATATGTCTCGGTTCATCTTTGTTTTGGCTGTTTTGTCAGAAAATGACCGTCTGCACCTAAAGTCTGTAAAAATTAGGTGTTTAGGTGCAAAGCTGGTCAGCAGTCATCGGTCGGCTCAAATTCGGATTTCCTTCACCTTCGCCGTCCACATATCCCCCCAGTGCAGCAGCAACAGCAGCGGCTCTTCCTTATGCGCCACCGAGCGCCCCTCAGGCACGTACATCCCATCATGGTAAGCGATCGCCTGCGCCTCGGCATCTGAAAGCGGGATATACTGAGAAACAAGATACAGGCTGCGCACACCTATAAATTCCAGATTATTCAGACATAAATTTTTCAGAAATCTCATCCAGGACTTCATCCATAGTGATTTCTTTTGACTCATACACTCCATCTTTATCGTGTACATGATATGGAAAAGTAGATAATTCCCTGTGATGAGGTGCATTATCCCATCTAATTATAAATTCACCCTTTTTTTGCAAATGATATGAATATTTATCACGCTTGATATTTTCACCGGATATTGTGAAATACTCAGTAACATAAAGAGTCGAACCATCGATCATTACAACCGTACAATCGAGAAAACCTGAAACTGAAGTGATGAATTCATCATCGATCTCAATATCCCTTACAAGAGGTGATGCAGTTAAGGAGGATTTGAGGTCAGCAAGAAAATTCTCAAGCATGTACTATACTTTGTATCTCCTTTAAACGTTCAATGAGCTTATTATATGTATCTTTATATGCAAACCAATTCAAATATCCCCTGTCATCGCCCAGTTTACCTTTATTGAACTTTTTATAAAAAGAGTCGGAACTCATTTTATAACATTTTTCAAATTCAGAGAGTTTAACCTCAACCCTCTTGATTTCACGTTTCAGCATATAGAGCTCTACCTTGAAGATTTTATTTATAGTTGAATCTATGTACTTTTTCTCAAAATCAAGACCATGAGACAACTGGTAATCTAAAACTTTAACAATTTCAGCATTCATTTCTTATTAATTAATAAGCTTTCATCTTTATAAAGTTTCCTTAAATCTATTTCCTCTCCCTCACACTCGCCGTCCACATATCCCCCCAGTGCAGCAGCAACAGCAGCGGCTCTTCCTTATGCGCCACCGAGCGCCCCTCTGGCACGTACATCCCATCATGGTAGGCGATCGCCTGCGCCTCCGCATCCGAAAGCGGGATATATTGCGAAACAAGATACAGGCTGCGCAGCGAAAGTCCCATAGCAACAATATCACGATTTATTGTGTAAGCGCCAGTTGGCATGCCATCTTTGAGTTCTGGCAGATAATATGGCTTTCCCGGCATCCCTATCTTCCCGATATCGTGGAACAGACCAACGATCACACAGCTCTCTTCGCTTATTTCTGGCGCGAGGGCGGCGCGCAGTTGCTGGAGAGTCTCAGCTACTCCTATGCTGTGCTCTAAAAGGCCGCCTTCTTTGTTGAGATGATATTTTGTGCTTGCGGGGCTGGTGAGCCAGGTTGTTTGTGTGTGGAGCATGTTGATGAATCTGTTTACCGCTTCTCAATATCTTTATAGTACTTTGCACAATTTTTCTTTATAAACAGATGCATCTCTTCTAATTTGTTAATATCCTTATTCCCTTTCTCCCACTCCTCAAAAACCTGTATGAAATATACATGAGGATCATCTCCAGACCAGTCCTGAAATTCTGTAGTGGCTTCCTTTTCAAATTTATAAATCCCTTTCAATATCCCCATGCAATGCTGTTTTGCTTCCTCATCCATTGAGAGCT
>JAUYBK010000043.1 GCA_030693105.1 Methanobacteriaceae archaeon
TGCTGAAATCGACATCGACGACCCTATCCAGCCTACCATTTTAGATGAACTGGTAGAAATTACTGGAGCCAAGTCTGTACCTTACAAGGACAAAATGATGTGCTGCGGTGCTGGTGGTGGAGTTAGATCCCGTGACCTGGACGTAACCTTAAGTTTTACCCGCGAAAAACTGAAAAACATGAAAGAAGCTGGAGTAGATGCCATTGTAAATGTCTGCCCCTTCTGTCACTTACAGTTTGATGTGGGACAAACCGAAGTCAACAAAAAGTACAACGAAAACTGGGACATTCCGGTTTTCCACTACGCACAACTCATTGGTATGGCCATGGGAGTGAGCAAAGAAAACCTTACTGTTGACGCCCACCAAATATGTGTGGACGCCGCTTTAGAAAAATGTGAAGAAGGTTACATTTCGGCTGAAATCAAAGAGCTTGACGAAATTACTGGTGGAGAATAATTTTTCTCCCCATTTTTTTTATTTTTTTATCGCTAACTTTTTAACTTCTAATACCTAAAATTAATTTTAAAAAAGAGAGGTGTTATTTTTGTTTGTAGCTATCCTAATAGGCATATTCAAGTACGAAGAATTACCCGAAAAATACATACCTTTTGTACAGTACAAGGCTTCCCTTGAGGATAAAACCATTTCTGAAGATGAAATGATTGCCATCTTGAATATTCGGGGTACAGAAAGTCACCACGTCCTGTTTTTAAGTTCATATAAACATATTAAGGAAATTGTAGCCGAACTTAAAGAGGCAGATGCTGAGATTAACTACACCACCAAGAAAATATTGGAAGGCCATTTATGAGTTCGCTACCAGCAGAACAGACCTGGATGGTATTGGTGGAACTTTTAACTGACCTGCGCCGTCATCAAGTGAAGATATCTTCCACCATCACCAACGACATCCGTCTGGCCAAGACCACCATAAACTTCTACAAGGTGAACCCCTCTGATCCGGAGAGGATTAAGGAAGTTCCCCGGATGAATCAATTTTTAACATCTGCCCAGGAGGCTTTAATGTCCCTGGCAGACAAACAGGGCCAGGAATACTCCGAAGAATGGGAGGACAAACTAAAAAAAGCGTCAAGGGGTGAAGAGGTATATCCTTTAAAGGAGGACCGGTCTAAGTTTGTAATAGGTGCTCCTCCGGGCTTTTCAATGGTTCGGGTGAACTTCAAGGCCCCCCTGGCCGAGGACCGGGTGCAGGAGATTGCTGAGTACCATAACGTCATAATCGAGTTTGAGGACGATCGCCTGGTGGCCGTGTATGGAGATCCGGAGAATCTTAAATTAAGCCTAAAGGAACTGGCATCTTTCTTCAAAGAACAGATCGAATAACTAAAATTCTTTGAATTTAATTAAGGGAAGTGTTAGAGATTAATGATTTAATTTATTCCCTCACTAATGCTACTTAATCATTTAGTAATTGAAGGAGAGTTTTTCATGAAGATCCTGGCAGTAAGTGACATGCACGGTAATTTCAAGCCACTGGTAGACTATTTGAAAAAAAACCAGGTGGACCTGGTGATTCTGGCCGGAGACATCACCCACTTTGGGCCCTCTGATCTGGGAGAAGAAATATTGAACGAGATCAGCTCCTGCGAGGTGCCGGTCATGGCCATACCTGGTAATTGTGACCCGGAATCCATTCATGGAGAAATAGAAAGATCTAAAGCCTTTAACATTCACGCACGCAGTACTGTTGTTAAAAATGTAGGAATATGTGGCTTTGGTGGTTCCAATCCCACGCCCTTCAATACTCCCCTGGAATTTGAGGAGGTTGAAATCTATGACGAGGCCAAAAAGGTCATGGAATCAATAAAAGATGAAAAAATAACTCTTTTAGTGACCCACGCCCCCCCTTACGCTACTAAAACCGATTTACTTCCATCGGGTGAGCACGCTGGCAGTAAAAGTCTGCGCCGGGTTATAGAAGAATTACAGCCTACCTTAAACATCTGTGGACACATACATGAGTCTCGGGGCACCGATAAAATAGGCCAGACCATGGTAATAAATCCGGGACAGATGGACGAGGGCTATGCCTGTCTGATAAATGTCTTAGAAGATGATAAATCCAAGTTAGAGACAAAAATAATAAAATTGGAAGTCTGAGAGTTAAATCAGTAGGAGTTTTCCAGCTATTAAGTTGGTGGTAATATTTTTTTTAGAAAATGATTTAAAGGGGCGCAACCTATCTTCATTTAGATACTATTTATAACTTTTTTAAAGGTGAGCTGATGAGCATGATCGTAGTTGAGGGAGAAGTAGGTGGTAAGAAATACAGGGAACCCTTCTCTAAGGGAGTACTGGCCCGGTCCCTCACTCGGGCAGAAATGGACCCCAATAAGGCCTACACCTTCGCCTCCCAGATCGAAGTCCACCTGAAACAAGAAGGGTACAACGTAATCAAGCTGGACGAACTAATAAGGCAAGTATCTGCGAAGTTAAAGGAAGAAGTACCAGAGACAGCCTCTAAATATAGGCACTGGAAGAAGCTGAGAAGGTGCCGTGACCCTTTAATCATCCTCATTGGGGGAGCTTCGGGAGTGGGGACCAGTTCCATAGCCTTCGAAGTTGCCAATCGGCTGGGCATACGTAACATGATCAGCACCGACATGATCCGGGAAGTAATGCGCAAAACAAGCTCAAAAGAGCTTATTCCCACCCTTTACGAGTCCAGTTACACTGCTTACCGTTCTCTACGCATCCCACCACCACCCGAACTGGATCGGGTGCTAATTGGGTTCCGGGACCATGTGGACACCGTGAGCGTGGGTGTAGAAGCAGTAATTGAACGGGCCATCAAAGAAGGAATTAGCATAGTCATCGAAGGCGTGCACATCGTACCGGGCTATATAAGGGCCGACCTGGTTGATAGAAGTAACGTGACAATGTTCGTGTTAACCCTCCAGGATGAAGAAATTCACCGGGGACGTTTTTACTCACGCTGCCGGCAAATGTGGGCTCGAAGACCCCTCAAAAGATATATGGACTCCTTTAACGACATCCGGAGAACCCACCTTTACTTTGAAAATCAAGCCAACCTGTTCCACATACCCATTATAGAGAACATTGACGTTACCACCACCATTGATTCTATTATAGAACACATAACAAAAACTTACGGATGTGAAGAAGATGTTAAAGGACCTAAAAGTTGAAGATGTAATGACTAAAGGAGTAATCACCGTCAAACCAAATGAAGACGTGGTTTTTGCATTTGAAAAACTGATGAAGCACCGGATTAGTTCTCTGCCAGTACTGGACGGGGATATTCTGGTGGGAATAGTAACTGCCACTGATCTGGGCCACAATCTCATCCTGGACAAGTATGAGTTGGGCACCACGGTGGATGCTGTGATGATAAAAGACGTAGTTTATGTTAGTCCCAAAGATGATCTGGTAACTGCGGTGGAGAAGATGAATCAGCACGGCTCGGATAAGGGTATTATCAACCAGTTAGTCGTAATTGATGACCATCAGGTTAAAGGGATAGTTTCTGATGGAGACATAATCCGGGCTCTTGGTATTTAACTGCTTTTTTTTAATAGTATCTTTTTAAAGTAAAAATACTCTCCCCTACTCGTGGGGAGTTATCCGGGGAGTGAAGGAGTCACATACACTGGGGAACTTTTTGGGAAGTTCCATCTCCAATTTTTCTATAATTTCATCTTCTATTTCTGGACTTTTTATCACAGATACACTGAAAGAGTCATTACTTAAACTGACATCTAAAACCTCTTCCCCTATATTGAAGTTGAATTTCACTGTTTTATTGTCTTCCAGATCTGCAACTATTTCTTCCATTAACTTCTCATCAAATTTAAGAAGTTTTGTTTTATCGGGAAGATGGGTATCCATGCTGGTGCTAATCTTTTTAATCAAAAAAGGTGCACACCCCTCGGTACGTGCTGCTTTACGGTTAACCCAAAAAGTGACCATCTTCACCTTCTTCTTATTATCCATTTTACTCTCATATTCCAGAGACTTCATATTAATACCTCTAATTTTTTTTATTTTTCGCCCATCTGTTTAATTTTCAGTGCCATTTGTTTACCAATTTCATAACAATGGTCTAATTCTTCTCCGGTGGGTTGATAGTTAACCTCATACTTTTCTAGAACCTCAAATCCTGATTTTTCCAGAGCCTCCGCCACTTTGTTCACGGCTTTGCCACTCCAACCCTTGGATCCGAAGGTGGCAGCTATCCTTTTAATTCCGGTGCGCTGGAAGCTCAAACCCTCCAAGTAGAACAAAATATCCCCCAAACTGGGGTATGGTCCGTTAAAGAGGGTGGGAGTACCTAAAAGAAGGGCTTTACTGTCCAGGATGTCCTTAACAATATCGCTGCGGTCATCATCACTCAGGAAGTACATCTTCACCTTCACCCCTTCGCTCATGAGTCCTTCGGCCAGGGCATGGGCCATCTGCCGGGTGGAGTAGTGCATGGTATCGTAGACGATGGTGGCCTTATCTTGGCACACCCCCGAGGCCCAGTTACTGTAGGCACCTATTATCTTCAAAGGTTCAGTCCATATCTGACCGTGGCTGGGTGCAATCATCATTATCTGCTCTAAAAGTCCCAGGTCAGTGACTTCCTGGAATTTGCGCAGGACCAGCATGGATGCCGGAGTCACCAGGTTGGCGTAGAACTTCTGGGCAGCATCCATCAAGACGTAATCGGGAATTTCATGGTCGTAGCGTTCGGTAAAGCACAGGTGCTGTCCGAAGGCATCGTTTGAAAATAGAATCCCCTCGTCTACCAGGAGGGTGAACATGCTGTCTGGCCAGTGTAGCATTTTGGCATCCAGGAAGGCAAAGGTAAGGCCCCCCACTTCCACTTGGTCCCCGGTTTTAACAGGACGGAAATCAGCACCCTCCAGTCCGGGGTAGTGCTGTTTTAAGCCGTTGATGGCCACGGCACTGCAGTAGATAGGTGCTTCGGGGAAACGCTTGTGAACTTCCGTTAGGGCTCCGCTGTGGTCTCTTTCGATGTGGTTCTGGATCACCACGTCGATCTTCATCTTTCTACCTTCTTTACGGAAGGCGTCCTCTATCCTGCCCCATAACTGGGCCGAGCTCCCCGGATAAGTGTTGTCTATTAAGACGGTTTTACCATCTCCAAATACAAGGTAAGCATTGTAGGTGGTTCCTCCCAGGGTGTAGCCATGGTAATTACGTATATCCCAGTCCAAAACTCCCACCCAGTAAACTGCTTCTCCAATCTTCACTGCATCTGCTTTCATTTTCTGCCTCCACAATAGCTAAGCCATTAAATACTCATAAGAGGATAAATAACTCTTCTCTTAAGTAATCAATTACATATAATATTATGGTAGAGGTATCAATTATTTTTTTCCATTTAAGATGCAAAATGGATCAAAATATAGTCAGGGTGGTTACCATCAAATACAATGAGGCGGAGATGAAGATACAGGCCGGGATGGTAACCACC
>JAUYBK010000054.1 GCA_030693105.1 Methanobacteriaceae archaeon
ATTTCGCCGGGTTCAACGTCTCGAACATATTGGGCCCCCACTGCGTCAAAAGCAACTGTTTCTGATGCAAACATGATGGTCCCATTTGTTTTGCCCATGGAAAGTGGTTTTATCCCAATAGGATCTCTTACTACTATCAAATCGTTGTTCAAAAGAATTACCAGTGAATAAGAGCCCAAAAGGCGCTTAGAAACATTTTGAATGGAATCAACTAGGTTCCGACTCTTGCGGTACTCGTTGGTTAACAAGTGACAAAGCACCTCCGAATCAGTGGTAGAATGAAAAATAGTTCCCTGTTCTTCCAATTCCTTGCGAAGTTCCATGGAGTTGATTATATCTCCATTGTGGGCAATAGATATCTTTCCAGATTTAAATTCAACTACAAATGGTTGAGAATTTTCTATCAAGGATTTACCCGTGGTTGAGTAGCGGACGTGTCCTATTCCCACGTTTCCTTCTAATTCCTCCACATGGTCATTTTTAAAAACATCACAAACCAATCCCATTCCCCGGTAGGTACTCATTTCCCTGCCGTTATGAGACGATATGCCTGCTGACTCTTGACCCCTATGCTGCAAAGCATAGAGACCGTAATATATTTCTCTAGATACATTTTTAGACTTATTAATAGAATAAACACCTACAATACCACATTTATCCTGCACTTCAAGTTCTCCCGGGCATTATACCATGTTTTGATGAGAATGAGGGCCAGAGGAAGGTTGATATCATGATCTATTCCTTAAGTAAGTGGGGGCTGAACTTATCATTCCCCATTTCTTCCCTGAGATCCTCTAGTTTAGAATCATAAAAAATTAAGACCGTTCGAATAACCTTTAACCAGTCAGCCGCCTCTTTTTGGGACGGTGCAGCAATGTGACCCTGACCTACTAAAACGTTGTCCGGTTTAAATTCGTTGGTAATAAAAGTAACCTGTTCATCTTCAGTTAAATCTTCATTAAATTCTTCTTTCCAAAGTTCTTTAATAGAAAAAGTTTCATAAAGGTTTTTGTTAAACAGCATGCTGTGTTTATTTTTTACTTCACCATATTTATGCTTTAAAACCTTAAATTCCTCCTGCAGGTTTTTCAGCTTGGATTCCAAGCGTTCCTGGGAGGATGTTGTTTTATGAATTTCGGCAACTAATTTATCGTTGGAAGCAGAGAGTTCTTGATTCTCTTTTTTAAGATCTTTTATTTCTTCTTGTGATTCTTGTAGTTGACCTTTAATATCCTGGAAACGGTTTATGTTGGCAATGGCGATGAGTCCCGAGCGGATGATAGCGTTTTTAATTTCCCTGCGGATAATGGCGGGGTCAATATATTCCACATCGTGTCCAAAGGGTAGTTTCATCCGTTCTACGTGCCCCACCTCTCCTCGCAGAGTTTTCTGGAATTTTTCAGCCAGTTCCCTACCCGGTGCGTCCACATCGGTAGCTATTAAAACTATGTCTGCCCCTCCCACTGCCTTCTTAGCAATTTCAGGGCTGGTGGTAGGGACAATGGAGGATATAGTAATGTGGTACTCGGCCCCCAAAGCTATGTTCTGCAAAGCCCGGGAAACATTTTCCACGTCGGAAGCTCCTTCCACAATAATCCGCACATCGATGGGGTTTCTCATATCCATCTATTTCAACCTGTATCCATTAAGTTTCTTGTTCTGCCAACTGTAAGTACGTATTCTGCTGGATCTTCCAAATCCACAGGCAGCGCAGTACTTTTTCCGGGCATTGTAAGAGTTTTTACCGCACCTACGACACCGTATGTGGGTTTTCTTATTACGCTTACCAAATGAGGGAGTACCTTTCATTATTTACCTCCGTTAAAATCAAGTAATTTATATAGTTCCAGATTGACTAAATATATGTCTATCCGGGTGATATATAGACAATGTTATCGCCACGAATAAGGACCACACCTAAACGGGTGGTTGATTCTCCATCTTCTAATTTTTCAGCATCATTCAAGACCAGATTCATATGCATGTCAAAGCTCTCTAAAACTCCTCTAAATTCACGTCCGCCTTTCAATTTGATGAGGACCTGGGAGTTTAGTGATCTGCCTAAAACATCCAGTGGTCGGGAATTAGTAACATTCTTCTGTCCACTCACTATTATCACCTTTCCTTTACCATCATGTAGTTGAGATTTATATTTAAATGTACCGTCACTTAAAAATATTAAGATGTGGAGAGGAAAGAAAAGATAATGAGGTGTTTATTAATTGAGAATAAAAAAGCGTTACCACCTTAAAAAGAAAGATCTTAAAAAAGTAAAGGAAAAACTTGGCGTTTACGCGGACCTACTATCAGATAAAGTCCAGGTCGAAATGCTTCAAACCGATGTAGAAGACCTCATACTAGTGGAGGGGGAACCTCTAATAATGATACTTGATGGAGAACCCTATCCTGCCCTTAAAGGAGCTTTAAAGCGCCCACTAAAATCACATTACGTGGTGGTGGACATGGGTGCAGTTAAATTTGTGGCCAAAGGTGCTGATGTAATGTCCCCCGGTATTGTGGAAGCAGATTCACAGATAATGGAGGGAGATGTAGTAGTAGTGGTGGAGGAAACCCATAGAAAACCATTATCCATTGGTCGTGCCCTAATATCCGGAGACGAAATGGTGGAAAACAACCAGGGAAAGGCCATTAAAACATTACACTACGTGGGAGATAAAATTTGGAACCTGGAAATTTAATTGACGGTTTAAAAGAGCCATGAAAATTTAAATTTTCAATAAGCATTAATTGAAGGGGATTATAATATGGTAAAACTCAGATACAGTGCCGGAAAAGTGTTTTCACGTGATGTGCACCAAGTGGGAGTGCTGGCTTTAGGATCTCATCTAGAAAACCATGGCTTATCCTTACCCATTGATACTGATGCCAAAATAGCCGCTTATCTAGGTTTAGAGGCAGCTATGCGGAGTGGAGCTAAGTATTTGGGTGTTCTTTATGCGGCCAGTGAGTACCATTATGTTAAGCACGGTGTGCACGTTACTCCAGAAGAACTGGTGGAGGAACGGTTAAAACCAACCCTGCGTGCTGCTCTTGATAATTTGAATTTAAAAGCCGTAATATTAGTTAATGGGCATGGGGGAAACGTTCCGGTACGGGATCACATCCTTGAAATACAAGAAGAACTGGACCTGAAGATCATTTTTAACAATAAAATCGTGGAAATTGAAGGGCCCCACGCCGGGACTGGTGAACTTTCCATGGGGGCATTTTTAGGGATCATCGACGAGACACGTTTGGAGGAGCACTGTCAGCCTGACAAATGCCCTGAAGTGGGTATGGTAGGATTTAAAGAAGCTAGAGAATCATCAGAAGGTATAAATAATGGTGCTTTAGAATTAGAGTCCAAAGGAGTTATCGTAGACCGTGAATTAGGGCATGAATTACTGGAAATCGCCATTGAAGATATTTTAAAAGATATTATGGTTTTATTGAATTAGTAAAGATTTTATTAATATTTTTAATTTTGATCAATTTTCAATCTGTTTTATCAGATGCCTGCACTCTGAAGCTAATTTTTTATTTTTAAAAGCAAGTGCAACCCTCCCAACAGCCTCCAGCATCCGTATTAATGAGTCCAGCCAGCTGAAGATGTCCCCTGCATAGGTGTGTATTTCATAGTTACGCAGGAGTTTACGGCTTATATCTGCCGGGTCTTCTTTGTTCAACCGCTGCCTCACGACCCTTCGAGATAATTCACGTTGAAAACAACTACAAAATGGTTTTTCCTTGCACCGACAGGATAAAAACTCCATCTGCAGGTTTAATAACCTTTCCCTAAAATTAGGTTCCAGTTTAGCCAAGGAGTCTCCCGAGGAAATAATATCCAGGGTGGAATCGGCAAAAAGCCGGGAAGACATGTTAATCTTAAGTGCACGGCCCAGTTTGTTGGTGATACGGCTAGAAAGATAGGCACTGTCAAAGGGTTCTATTTTTAAGGCAATGTCCATGGCCTTGGTCTTTTTCAATCTGTTTTTGATGTAAAGAGCGTCTTGGTAATCAATGAAAGACATGGCCACTGCCCGTCCATAGGGAGTGGGTGAAACACTGCCCTTCTTCTCGTTTATGAGTTTCTGATCTGCCAGTAGGTCCCAGGCAGTTGCTAGTTCTAAAGGTAGTTCATATCCGTGATAGTTTTTGGATATTTCATTAATATGTGAGCTTCCCCGGGCACATACATCGGATAATATTTGTTCAACCAAGCTTTCTTCTGAATACTGGACATGAACAGCCTCTACATCGCTATTTAAAAGCGTTAAGGCCATGTTTTCCTCACTTTCGTCCCCATATTTACGTCCTATTTCGGGTATAATGTATACCTTTCCCTGGTCATGGTAGGTGGGACGGCCGGCCCGGCCCATCATCTGTGAGAATTCGTTGGGAGTCAACATTTCCTTTCCCATATTTAAACTCTCAAATATGACCTGAGAAGCCGGGAAATCAACTCCAGCAGCTAAAGCAGCAGTAGTAACCACTGCAGACATCTTCTGCTCTCCAAAATCTTTTTCAATCTTGCTCTTCTTGGAGTAAGACAGTCCAGCATGATAAGCTGAGGCTTTAATTCCACGTTTAATCAGATAGTCAGCTATAGAGTGAGTTTTTCGCCGGGAATTTGTGAAAATAATACTTTGACCATGAAAACCTTTTTTAGAACGGTTTTGATATTCTGTTCGGATTAATTGAGTCATCCAGTGGTTTTTATCCTCCTCGGTGCGGGCGAAGATCAAGTGGCGCTCCAGTGGTACTGGTCTTTTATCATACTCCACCAGATGCATCCCAAATTCGCTGGCTATTTCCCGGTTGTTGCCCACCGTGGCTGAGAGTCCAATTATCTGCAAATCCGGGAATAAAAATTTGAGTCTTTGAATAAGACCCTTAAGTCTGGGCCCCCTTACCTCATCCCCCAACATGTGTATCTCGTCTACTACCACCGTAGAAAGGTTCCCCAATTCAGACGCCCTGCCCGCTCTTAATAAAAAGTCCAGCCCTTCATAAGTCCCCACTATAATGTCCGAGTCCTCAACCTTACCTCCTGGGAGCGAAAATTCTTCTCTGGCTTTTATACGACTCATTCCCACCCGGACTGATACTTTAAGGCCCAACTGACTGTATCTTTTTTTGAAATCCCGGTATTTCTGATTGGCCAGGGCCACCAGGGGAGATAGATAAAGGAATTTCCCACCGTCCAAAGCTCGGGGTATACCTGCCAACTCTCCAATTAGTGTTTTACCACTGGCGGTGGCGGATACTATCAGTAAATTCTCTCCACTGAGGAGCCCGGCATTTACAGCCAGGACTTGGACAGGAAGAAGATATTTACCCTGTTTTTTAAGTATTTGCTTTAATTTATGAGAGATTTCCAACTGAGCCATTCTGACCTTGGCGCTTTTTTCACCTATCCCCCCGGCCACACAGTCATAAAGAGTAAGTTTTTGGTCTTCCAGGGGATTAAACCTAGGGTCAAACATTTTAAGAACTTTTTCCAGATCGCCAGTGCGGTTAAGCATCCTCCGGAATGTGGGAAACACCTTTAAATCAAAAAAATGATTTTTAAGCTCTCTTTTTAGCTCTTCCTCAGCACACATTCGGCAAATATGATCTTTGTGGTAACGATAGGCCTTATATCTCTCCAAAATGGTGATATGTCCGGTGAAGGTACAATGCCGGCATATGCTGGTCTTCCGGTACTTAATATGCAGAGAGTCTAACATCTTTTCGGTTTCAGGATCTTCTCCTACCAAAAACACGTTCTGCTTCCTTAATATCTTTACTGCCTCCGATGGAGGAAATACCATCTCCTTGTCCTTTTTTACCACAAAACGATGGATTTTAACCTGTTCTTTAACCTGTTTAAGCTTTAAATAGCCGTAAAAAAGAGGTTTGCGCTGCTGGTTTAAAGCTTCCTTGGAACTCCCAATGGGGAAAAGCTCCACCACTTTATTCTTTTTTTGCAGAATTATCATGGTCTTTAAATTTTAAAAAAATTAATTCAGGGGGTTTGTAAAAAAAAATCGTCCTCTTAATTTAAATCTAATCATTATAATTTTAAATTTTCTATATTTATTACTTTATATCTCTTCTTCCGGGGATTTCTTCTCCTCCACCAATTTTACTGCCAGTTCTTCCACGGTCATTTCTCTGCTTTCTCTTAACTGTCTAATTTTAGGTCCAATTATATTTCTTTCATGCATTACATCACCTAATGAACTTAAACTGTAAATTAACTATTTATATTAATATTAGATTTTTAATCTGGAAGACTATCGGAGATCACCTATTATATAGTCTGATTTCCGGAGACATTTTGGGGAGTGGAATTAGTTTTATTGGTAATGTTTAAGATCCTTCTTGTCAAGTAAACTTGTTTGAACGAGGGATCGCTGATTTCGCTTATTTTTTGATCCCCGCCCAAGTTCAAGTCTGATGGAATTATTTTAGTTCCCAACTCATCTGCTACTCCCATAGCATGTGCTCCTGATGCAAATCCATAGGCCACTAATGCTATCATTAATACTATAAACAGCTTTCCAGTTTTTTGGGGTTTCATTCTAAACCTCAGATTTTGTAATAGTCTCCAAAATCTCCACATTTCTAATTAGTGGTATAAGATTTTGAAATAATGTGAAGACCATATCTTATGGAAGTATATTCTTCCCTTCACCTTTAAATATACTACACCCAGCCGATTCTACCCCCTAAATATGGCCATCTCCACGAAAAAATGGCATCAAAAAAAGGCGATGACGATTTCATTCATTCCAGATAAGATAATAGGTTCCAACTATTAAGAAGGGCATTATTATTAGGAGTAGAGCAGTGGGGAGTGTGGCATAGGTTGAAAAGTATAGTAATGCTACGCTAAGAGGGAATATACCATCTCGCATGTAGATGGAATAGATTAATTCGGGTTCATCGGAGTGAGGAACATTTCGAATCCTACCCATATATTAACCATATAATAGGCCGCTGGCGCCACTTAAGGCCGCTAAAGCCATCCCAGAATTTTATGAGTTTCAAGAGATAGATTTAAGTTATTTTTTATAACATCAACTTGAATATCCTGATTTTGAGAAAGCAACTTATCAAGTCTGATTGGTTATTTTAACTACAGTATCAACAGATTGCTTGTATATTAACCATTAAAACACTGGTAACTGGGCTCTTTCCCTATACAATTGATGTTAGAGGCAAACTTGGTATTCACTGGAAGTATTTACCTCGTTTTTCATCTGTTTTTAAAAATAGAAAATTAAATAAAAAGGCTAAATCAGACTACAGTGACACATTTAGCCAGATTTTTAGGTTGATCAGGGTTTATATCCCTTTCCACACTGATATAGTACGCCAATAACTGTAAAGGCACAACATATATTAAGGGAGACAATACTTCACTGATCTGGTCTTCAAATTCGATCATGTAGTGGGCCTCCGATCGGAGATTAACGTCGTTCTGGGACCCTAAACATATAACTCGAGCCCCACGAGCCTTAACCTCTTTAACATTGCCCATGGTACGGTCATGACTTTTACCAGGTGGCACTACAGCCACCACAGGCACATCATCACTTATAAGAGCCAGAGGGCCGTGTTTAAGTTCACCGGCTGCGAAACCTTCTCCATGGATATAGGTAATTTCTTTGAGTTTCAAAGCACCCTCCATGGCAGTAGGATAAGAAAAGCCCCTTCCTATAAAGAAAAAGTCCGTGACATCCTTATAATGGGGAGATATCTCCTTTATGAGTTCTTCCTTTTCCAGGGCGGTTTTCATGTAATCCGGAACCTTCTTAAGTTCGTCTAAGAGTTTTTCATCTCCAACCATGCAGGCTGCCAGAAGGTAGATACAGGTTAACTGACTAACATAGGTTTTGGTAGCAGCAACACCTATTTCTGGTCCAGCACGGGTATATATTACGTAATCAGCTTCACGAGTAGCCCTGCTTCCCATTACATTTACAATGGCCAGGGTTTCGGCTTTTTCTTTGGCCATTTCTAACGCTTTCATGGTGTCAGCAGTTTCACCGGACTGGGTAATGAATATAACCAGGGTATCATCAGTTAGAGCCCCCGCAGAAAATTCAAACTCAGACGCCAGTGCCAAATCCACGGGAATACCCACCAATTCCTCGAAAAGATATTTTCCAACCATGGAGGCATGGAAGGACGTTCCGCAAGCCACAAAACATACCCTCTTAAAGTCAGAAAAATTCTCAACAGTTTTTTTTATTTCGTGCAACTCAGAAAGAGTATTGCGGACTACTTCCGGCTGTTCATGAATCTCTTTAATCATAAAATGGTCGTAACCGCCCTTCTGGGCCATTTCAGGACTCCAACTTATGACATCAATTTCATTTTCTTTAACCCGACCTTGTGAATCCTTTACTATTATTCCGTCGTTTTTCATCACAAACAGGTCCTCGTCGTCCAGATAAATGATGCGGTTGGTTTCTTCCAGAATAGCAGGAACGTCAGATGCCAGGAAATAATCACCATCCCCTACCCCTAAAATAAGGGGGCTTTCCTTACGCGCACCAATAATGATATTCGGATAGTCAACGTGAATAACTGCCAAAGCATAAGAACCCTTAATCTGGTGGATTACTAAACGAAGGGCATCTTCCAGATCCATTCCCTTACTCATTTGCTTCTCAACCAAATGGGCAATGACCTCCGTATCTGTATCCGAACTGAAATGGTGGCCTTCCTCCTGGAGCTGGTCCTTAAGTTCCTGGTAGTTCTCAATGATCCCATTGTGGACCAGGGCCAGTTTATTATAACAGTCGGTATGTGGATGGGAATTTTCCCGGGTAGGAAGCCCGTGGGTAGCCCAACGAACGTGGGCTATTCCCATTTTTCCCGGTAAATCGTCCAGTTGCAGTCTTTCTTGGACTTCGTCAATTTTCCCGCTGTCTTTTTTAATGTTGATTCCTGATGATGAGGTGGCTATACCCACTGAATCATAGCCCCGATACTCCAAACGACGCACGCATTCTAAGAGTACAGGTGCCGCTTTTTTTTCTTTAAGTATACATCCCACGATTCCACACATGATTTCACCGAAAAGCTCTAAACTAGCTTTTAGCAATATACCATTTATAATCAAAATTACAATAAAGTTAATTGTAGTTTCATAGGTATATAAACCTTGGATAACAAGATGAAAACGGAGTTAAATATGAACCTCGAAGTTGGAAAGCTCTTGTATCAGGGCAAAGACAAGGATGTTTACCAAACCAATCATCCCCATCAAGTTATGGTTAAATTTAGAGATGACATTACCGTCGGGAACAGTGAAAAACAGATAACATATGTAAAAATGGTAATTAAAATTCCATTAAGTCTAGTAAGTTTTTTACTTACAAATGAGTAGCTGAAGAGTAGCTGTAATTATTATGGGCTAAAAAGACCAAAAAAACGTGTAATTTGGATTTATTATCTAAGTCCCTTAATTAGAAAAAAAGGAAGTGGTAATTAGATGAAGTACCGTGCCGAAGTTATGATAAGTCTAAAAAAAGGTATGTTAAATCCGGAAGCTTCCACCATCCAAAGGGCTCTAGCCCTTTTAGATTATCAGGTAGACGAAACTGCTACCATCGAAATAATTAAGTTCTCTCTGAAAGCTAAAAGTACAGATGAAGCCCGGGAACAGGTGGATCAAATGTGTCAACGGCTTTTATGCAATCCTGTGATCCACAATTACCAGATTAACATCAACTCTGGAGATGAATAGCCATGAAAGTGGGCATAATTCGTTTTCCGGGTTCTAACTGTGACCGAGATGTCTTCCAGGCCCTGAGGTTGGCCGGAGGCGAACCAGACTATGTGTGGTGGAACCAGCGCGACCTCACTGATTTTGAGGCCATAGTCATCCCCGGAGGTTTCTCCTATGGAGATTATCTAAGAGCCGGGGCCATAGCTGCCATCACTCCCGTTATAGATGGTATTAAAGATGCAGTGAAAGAAGATAAACCAGTTCTGGGTATCTGTAACGGGGCGCAGATACTGGCGGAAGTAGGCCTGGTGCCGGGTGTTTTCACCTTAAACCAAAACGCCCAGTTTATCTGCCAGTGGGAAGAGATGGAAGTTAAAACAACACGTACACCATTTACCAGTTTCTACAAACGAGGAGCCGTAATTCGTATGCCCATTGCCCATGCTGAAGGACGTTACTATAATCCCGAGATGGACAACCTTAAAGATCAAGATCAGATCGTGCTCAGTTTCGTGGGCAAGAACCCCAACGGATCCATGGAAGCCATAACTGGAGTTTGTGACCTGGAAGGCAAAGTATGTGCCGTTATGCCCCACCCTGAGCGGGCTTCAGAATCTATTCTTGGTTCTGATGATGGTCTAAAATTCTTCAAGGGCCTTATTAACTATTAATAAAATAATTTAAAATATGATATTCCAATTTTTTGATATTGAAAAAAGGTGAACTAATGGTAGTCTATTTAGTAGGTGCAGGGCCTGGAGACCCGGAACTGGTAACGCTTAAAGCTGTGAATGTGCTAAAAAAGGCAGATGTAGTAATTTATGATCGATTAGCCAATGAAAAAATACTTAAAAACGCTTCAGGGGCGGAGATGATCTACGTTGGCAAAAAAGCCGGAGCCCATCACAAAACCCAAGAAGAGATAAATCAAATTCTCATTGATAAAGGCAAAAACCATAAATTAGTGGTACGTCTCAAAGGAGGAGACCCATTCGTCTTTGGGAGAGGTGGAGAAGAGATGATGGTCCTCCTGGAAGAAGAAATACCCGTAGAAGTGATTCCTGGAGTAACCTCAGCCATTGGAGTTCCAGGAACCGTTGGGCTGCCAGTGACCCATCGCGGGGTAGCCACCTCGGTCACCGTGGTAACAGGACATGAAGACCCAACCAAATCCGAAAGTCAGGTTAAATGGGACTTTAACGCTGATACTATCATAATTCTCATGGGCATTGGTAAACTGGAAGAAAATACCAGGGAGATTATGAAGTATAAACATCCAGAAACCCCAGTCTGCGTTATTGAGAAAGGAACCCTGCCTGGTGAGCGGATAGTGACCGGAACCCTGGAAACCATAACACAAAAGAATATAAAACCTCCGGCACTGGTAATTATTGGACCAGTGGTGGATATTTATAAAAAAATAGCCCAAAAAAGAGATAAAATTATAAAAAGATTGGAAGGTAAAGTTATTGCTGTAACCCGGCCCCTTGAGCGAGCTCAAGAAGCCGTGGACATCATCACCCGGGAGGGTGGAGTGGCACTACTGGCACCCACCCTGGAACTTACCATGATCCGGACTGATTCCCTGATGGAACTTTGTAGACACGCTTCTGAACTGGATTGGCTCATATTTACCTCACCGGCATCATTAGATTCATTATTCCGATATTGCGACGATTTTAAAAATAGGTTAAATCCAGAATGTTTCGTGGCTGTAATCGGACCGCGTACCAAGAGAGCACTGCAAGAAAAAGGTCTGGAAGCAGATCTAATGCCGGAAGATTACACTGCCGAAGCACTACTGGAAGTTATGGCCCCCTACGAGTTAGAGGGAAAAACCATTGGCATTCCTCGGACTTTTTCAGCCCGGGACGTGCTGCCGGAGGGTTTGAGGAAAATGGGTGCCCAAATTATTCTGGCAGAAGCGTACCAGTCCACCATTCCCCACGACCCCCAACCAGTTCAAAAATTGATAAAAAGTATCTTGAATGAAGATATCGATGCTGTGACCTTCACCAGCCCCCTTACAGTCCATAACCTCTTTGAAATGGCAGCAGATAAGAAAAAGGATCTTATGAGCGCTTTGCAAACCGATAAGATCAAAGTAGTAGCCATTGGACCTATAACCGGGAATGCGCTTGAAGAATACGATATAAAATACGTTGCTCCGGATAAGTACACGGTAGAAGAAATGTTAAATAAAATGGCGGAAGAGTTGAGTTAATATGGTGGATAAGGACCGGACTATGATTTGGCCAGCTTATCTGGATTCTAAAAAAACCCAGAGAGAAGGTCGGAAGATTCCCCTAAGTCAAGCAGTTAGTACCCCCAAGATTAGGGAAATAAATCGGGCCGCAGAAAAGTTAGGGCTGAACCCTCAGACTGAAAAGGGAAAATCATATTCCAAATCGTGGTGGGAGAACTCGGGAAGGATAATTGTTGATAAAAAGTTCTCAAAAAGAGAAGTTCTATTGAAGATCAGCAGCCTTATTAAAGCATCCCGATCATGAGGATACTGTTCTAAAAGCCGTTCTAAAGTTTCTTAACTTCCATTAATTTAATTAATAAAGAAGTACCTAATTATATCAATTCTAAAAATATTAAAAGAGTACGTTACTCATTTAGAAAAAATAACAAGTTGAAGTTCATGAACAAGCAAGCCCTGGTTGATACTCTGCCCCCACCCCTGGAAAGACCTCTAAGGAAGGCCCACCATATGGTGGAAAATGCAGAAGACGTAAAGATATATAGCCACATCGATTGTGATGGAATATCCGCTGGCGCAATTCTTTCTTCCACCTTAGACCGGCTGGATATCGACCATAAAATAGAATTTATAAGTTTAGATAAGATTCCGAACCTCCAAGTAGATAACGAGTTGACCATATTTTCGGATCTCGGTTCTGGACAGGACCTTGATCATTTTTCTATCTCAAATTCTCAGGTTTTAGTTTTAGACCACCATCCCCCTCTTAGAAAGGCAGGAACAAGTGGGAAGGGTGAATTTATAGAAATAAATCCCCATTATTATGGTATAGATGGATCTTACCATATTTCTGGAGGTGGCATGGCCTACCTCCTGGCCAGAACATTTGGTTTTAATGATCTAAGTTGGATTGGTGTTTTGAGTGCAGTAGGGGACATGCAAAACAGTTTAACTGGAAAACTAGAAGGATTAAACCAGTTAATACTGGGTGATAGTGTTGTTAATGGCCAGGTCCAGTCATTGAACGACTTGACGATTTACGGTAGACAGACCCGCCCAATATACGTGGCTCTTTCTTATTTTGGGGATGTAAAACTGCCCATAACCAACAATAGAACAGAATGCATTGAACTATTAAAAAGACTTAATATCCGTCGTAAGATTGGTAAAACCCCACGTACGTTATCAGATTTAAATCAAAAAGAAAAAATTCGCCTTTTTTCTGAATTAGTCCGGATGTTAAGCCTGGAAGTGCCATCAAAGTATGCTAAATACGTTCCACGGTTAGTATCTGGCGACTCCTACGAATTTTTAGAAGAAGAAAGATATACTCCCCTCCGGGATGCCAGTGAATTTTCCACAGCAGTTAACGCATGCAGTCGGCATGATAAACCTGAAATAGCCTTCAAAGTCCTTAAAGGTAATCGTAAGATGGCTTTAAAGGATATGGCACATTTAACCCAGGATCATCGGCGTTATCTGGCCCAGCAAATGGAATGGGTGAAGGAAGAAAACCAAATAAAGTCCTTACAAAACTTACAGTACTTCGATGGCAATGGAATAAAAAGTAATGTCATTGGAACCATAGCTGGAATGATATTAAGTTATGGTGATTGGAAGAAGCCAATGATAGCTTTTACTGAACTTGAAGATGAAAAAGACGGTTTAAAAGTATCTTTACGCTGCTCACGCCTGTTAGCCTTCGACGGAATTCATTTTGGTAACTTGATAAAAAAAGTGGCAGTTAAGGTAGGTGGGACTGGAGGAGGACATTCTGTGGCTTGCGGAGCTTACATCCCGGCCAAAAACAAGGACAAGTTTCTTAAGATATTTAATGAGACTTTAAACGGTATGATATAATGTCAATAGACTTGTAATTATACTTACTTAACGACTTTTTAAGGGTTTTGATATCCATGGAAGTATTCAAAAAAAGAGGAGAAGGAACCCGTTTTCAGATATTGGCCGAGATTGCCAAGGGCGAACCACACCTAAGGCAGAAGGACATAGCAGATAAACTGGGAATAACCATTCAGGCAGTTTCAGAAAACATAAAGAGCTTAGCCGATGACGGACTGGTGGAAACTGGTCGTGGACACTCTAAGTATAAGATAACCAAGAGAGGTATTGAAAAAGTAAAAAGAGAGGCCCTCAACCTTCGTAAATATGCAGACCAGGTTCTGGAAACCATGACTACCTACAAGTCTGTGTGGCCCGCCCTGGCCCTGGAAGATCTAAAAGAAAGGGACCAGGTTTGGCTGGTGATGGAACAGGGGACATTATATGCCGGGAAAGAGAAGTCACCTGCCCATGCGGAAGTACTCTATGATGCTAAAAAAGGCGAAGATGTGGCCTTAAGCAGCTTGGGAGGTACTATAAAATTGGAAACCGGCCGGGTAGTAATAATAAAACTCCCCACCATTATAGAAGGTGGTTCTAAAGCATCTGACCTGAAGAAAGTCCGCAGATTGTATTCGGATGGTTTTGACCGGGTGGGAATTATGGGAACTGTATCGCGGGCCGTAGTGGATAAAATTGGGATAAAACCTGATTTTGAGTTTGCTACTCCCGAGGCAACCGCTGCAGCAGCTAAAAGGGGACTTAACATCCTGGTCTTTGCCGTTGGTAAGATGACCCGCAGCATCAGCCGCAGAATGGACGAGGAATCAATTAAGTACATTATCGAGGATGTTTCAATTAATTCCAGCTTTGATTAGTTTTTAATACTATGGATCTTTTTTAAAAAATTCAGACCTGAATTTAAGAATTAAGGTGTTTTTCATGCGTAAGTTACTTTGGTGGTTGATTGCAGGCTCAACAGGAGGGCCAAACCGTGCTAAAATTATCATGACGCTGCATGAAAGACCATCCAACGCCCATCAGCTTTCAGAGAAGCTGGAACTTAACTACAAGACGGTACGTCACCATCTAAAGGTTTTGGGTGAGAATAATATAATCACCTCCACCGGGAAAAAATATGGTGAACTATACTTCCTTGCCGACCGAATGGAAGCAGAATACGAAACATTTAAAGATATATGGGCAGAATTAAGTCCTAAATGATGTTTAAATGTGCATTTAGAAAACTTAGAGGTAAAGATCATGGGAGAATTTGGACAGATAAGTGTGTTATTAATTTATGTAGCTCTTGTTTTAGGAGTAGCAAACGTTTGTTTACTGCTGGGTTTACTCAACGCCTACTGGAAAACCTATAAAGAAGTAAAGTCAGGATTTACCATTGGTTTATTATATTTTGCATCATTTCTTTTACTCCAAAATATCCTATCAACCCTTTTTATAGTCTTGCCCCTAATAATACCCATAGAATTCCACGGATCAGAAATAGGAGGGCCAAAGCTACCTCTACTCCTGATTAATGTCGTTCAATTAATTGCACTGTCGATTCTCTTTAAAATAACCAGAAAATGAAAATATTTTATAATAGAATATTGGTGTTGAATTTGTGTACGATTTGTGCATAATTAGTAAACAAATTCGGCATAGTTACTTTATAAGGATTAATAATACTACAGTTCCATGTCATTCTTGTCGCTGGTAGTTAAAAATCCATTCAGAAATAAAACTAGGAGTTCCCTGGCAATCATTGGGATTGCCATTGGGATAATGGTCATCATCGCCTTAGGTATGGTAACCGGGGGCCTTAAAGCATCCGCACAAAGTACCCTCAAAGCGGGGGCAGCAGAAATTTCTGTAGTTCAGACTGGATCCGGTGATTTTGGTGGTGGAAGAATAAATGAGAGCCGAATAGCCGATGTTCAAAAGATAAATGGGGTTAAAGACGCTGCCGGAACCTTAAGAGCAACCAACACCAGCATAACAGTACAATCTATCGTACCATCCCCCTCCAGTGGGGGAAGCTTTGGTTTTTCAGTTACTGGTATAGACCGCAATAAATTAAGTCTAGCTGGTGTTGACAGTGTAAACGGTGCCCTATATTCAGATGGAAGTGCAAATGAAGTTATACTTGGAAAAACTGCTGCTGAAGAACTGCAAAAAAATGTGGGAGATACCATCGTTCTTTTCGGTAAGGATTTCACCATAACCGGAATATACGAAACTGGAAACTTCATTACGGATGGTGGAGCTTTCATGTCACTAACTACCCTCCAAAACTTGACCAATAACGCTAACCAAGTTAGCAGCATAGCAGTTAAAGTAAATGAAAATGCGAACGTCACCCAAGTAAGTAACACCATCCAAAATACCTACCCTAATGAACTATCAACGACTAGTGCCGCTTCAATGGCCAATCGGATGAACAACGCACTGAGCACTATAGATATGGCTAGTTGGGCAATTTCTATTCTTGCCATCGTGATTGGAGGAGTAGGGGTTGTTAACACCATGATAATGTCTGTTTATGAAAGAACTCGCGAAATAGGGGTTCTTAAAGCAGTGGGGTGGAAAGACCGAAGAATACTGAGTATGATCCTGGGTGAATCTGTGGTTTTAACCTTAATCTCCGCAGTAATGGGTACAGTAGTGGCTGTAGTAGGAGTAGTGATCCTTTTATCGGTTTCTTCAATTGGAGGCGTTATTACACCTTCTTATTCACCGGACATATTCTTACGGGCCTTTGCTGTTGCTTTCGCAGTGGGCATAATAGGTGGTTTATACCCCGCGTACCGGGCGTCTCGATTATCACCAACGGAGGCGTTGCGCTATGAATAATAACATCATCGAGATCAGAAATCTCAAAAAAAGTTATGATAATGGGAAAATAAAGGCCTTAAACGGTATAGACCTTGATATTAAGAAAGGAGAATTCGTTTCCATAATGGGACCTTCGGGTTCCGGGAAATCTACCCTCCTTAACATGATCGGGGCCCTGGACGTGGCAGGTGAAGGATTTATAAAAGTAGCAGGCATTGATCTGACCAAGACCAGCAAACTCAACGAATTCCGGTCAAAGGAGATTGGCTTTGTTTTCCAAATGCACAACCTGATACCCAACTTAACTGTGCTGGAAAACGTGGAAATACCCCTCTATGAGGCCAATTTATCATCCGAAGAGATGCGTAAAAGGGCTTTGGAACTTTTAAAATCCGTTAATTTGGAAGATAAGATCAACCAAACTCCCACCAAGCTTTCCGGAGGGGAACGTCAGAGGGTGGCTATAGCCAGAGCCCTAGTTAACCATCCATCCATAATTCTGGCAGACGAACCAACTGGATCTTTGGACTCCAAGACCGGTGACATGATCCTGAAATTGATGCGTGATCTACACCAACAGAAAAACGTGACCTTGGTGATGGTTACTCATGAGCCCTACGTTGGAAACCTGGCCGACCGGATTATAAACGTGCTGGACGGGAAGATAATAAAATTAAACTAAAATTTATGAGGGGTTTATAAGGGTATTCCTTTTATAAACCCTCATTAAATGTGAAAACTCATTAGACTGCGAAGAAGATAAAATGATACTGGCAGAAACCGCTTTAACATTAATTTTTGTTTCAGTAGGTGTGGGAATTGCTAATGTTGGCCTGTTGTTAGGGTTACTAAATGCTTACTGGCAAACCTACCAGGAAGTAAAATCCGGATTCACTATTGGCTTGTTATACTTTGCGTCTATTCTCCTACTCCAAAATATAGTGGCCACTATATTTATTGCACTGCCCCTGATAATGCCCATAGAATTCAGTGGTTCAGAATTGCACGGTCCCCGAATACCCCTATTTTTAATCAACCTAGTCCACTTAATTGCCTTGTTAACACTCTTTAAAATAACCAGAAATTAATATTTAAACAAATCGACAGCCACATGTATCTATTTTGGCCACCTCGACATCTTCAACACTACTATCGGGACTTTCCGAAATTGCAAAGGCTGTTTTTCCCAGCATGGCCATGGAAGCTCCTAAAGTTTCATCATTCATAACTTCCACTATTTCCTTAACTTTGGGGTCCATGAGTCCTGTTTTCTGGGCAAACACTTGGGAAAGTTCCATAAAATTAGAAATTTGAGGAAATTTTAATAAATCTTGGAGTAGAACGCTTCCTATGGAGTTAATTTTTTTTACCATCATGGGATCGCCTATTACAGAAGACGTTTCTATGGTCCCCAAACTTTTTGTTATTATAAAATATCCTTCTTCGTCATTTAAACTATCTGCTTTTCCACTTAAAAGACCATCTACCTTCCCAATCCCCGGAGCTCCTGGAGAAAGTCTTAACGGCACCCCCCCATTAACTGCACCAATAACATCCCCTAAACCAGTTTTAAGTTCCACTTCTGCCTGATGGGCTACAGCTGCCGCATTATTAAATGTTAATGGGAGTTTTAATAGTTTTGATACGCCTAATGCTGTTCCTAGTGCTATTCCAGCCGATGCCCCAAATCCGGTCTCTATTGGTACCTGAACCTGGTGTTTGATTTTAATATATTTTTCGTTCCAGTTTATTTCATCTGAAAATTTATTCTGGAGTAATTTAAGAGTTTGATGGCTTACTGAGTCCCTCTGAAGAGATTTATCATCGTAAGAGTAGATTTTAACTTCACCATTCCCATCGGTAATATCTACTTTGGTAGAAACTCCCTGGTCCAGCGTCACCCCCGCACCCCGAGATCCTTTGATCATTGGATCGGGATGCTCCACTATCTCAAAAAAGCCAGTAATATGTGATGGGGCGAAGACTGAACACTGCATTTTATCACCACATTTATTATATTCCTCCACCATAAATAATTTGACCAATAGGGGGGACCCCGTATAGAAAAAAGAATCGATTTACACACTCACAGTATTTTTAGTGATGGAGAACTCTTACCTTCAGAATTAGCCCGCCGTGCAAGTGTTTTAGGTCACGAAGCCCTGGCTATAACCGATCACGTGGATGCATCTAACATCGACTGCGTGGGGAAGGTTATAGATGCCGTGAAAGACATTCGGGAAAACTGGAATATTGAGATCATTCCCGGCGCTGAAATTACCCACGCCCCGGCAGAAATAATCCCTAAGCTGGCCCGCATGGCCCGAAAAAAGGGTGCTGAGATCATTGTGGTCCACGGAGAGACACTGGTGGAACCGGTAATAGAAGGCACCAACTGGAGTGCGGTTAACTGTCCAGATGTAGATGTTCTAGCCCATCCCGGCCTTATTACATTAGAAGAAGCAGAAATTGCCCGAGAGAATGATATTGCCCTGGAGATAAGTACCCGAAAAGGTCACAGTCTGGGTAACGGTCACGTAGTCCAGGTGGCCATGGAATTAGGAGCTAAGTTAGTGGTGGACACCGATACCCACACCCCCGGAGACCTTATAAATTATAAAACAGCAGAAAAAATAGCTTTAGGGGCAAGTTTACCTGAAAATATGCTTCGTACCGTTTTGAGAGATAATCCTGAAGATATACTTAGAAAAAAGGGCATAATTTAATTTAAAACTTCATATTCCAGGATTAAATCTTGGTTTAAGGTGTATGAATTTTTTAATCTCAGTCGCAATGCGTCTTTCATGTATTCCACACCATCCCCATCCACCAGGGTCTTGGCCTGGCTTCCACCAGCTATCAATGGCGCTACACACACCCTTAAATCGTGAACCAATCCTGCACTGAGCATGGAATAATTAAGAGTGGATCCTCCCTCTAGCATAAGGGTTTGAACTCCACGGCGACCCAAATTCTCCATCAAACAGTCCAAATCAACTTTTTCTTTTCCACAGACTATTACTTCCGCTTTTTTAAGAAGATTGTCCGCCCTTTCCTGAGGGGCCTTTTCACTCACGGCAATTATAGTGGGTGCTTCTTTAGATAAAATCCTAAAATTTAGGGGTGTTCTGGCCTGACTATCTACCACTACCCGGATGGGATTATCAGCCGGATCAGCAGATATTTTATGGACAGTTAGGCGGGGATTATCAGCCAGGAGGGTATTTATACCTACCATTATGGCATCACATTCCTGGCGAAGCTTATGCACTCGTATAAGGTCTTTTTCTCCAGAAATTTCAGAACTACCAGTCTTAGTGGCGATCTTGCCATCAAGAGTCATTGCTGCGTTTAAAATGACTCTAGGCTTCATATTAATTCCACTTTTTACTGTCCATTTAAGTTA